>JAMNZY010000197.1 GCA_023622055.1 Bacillota bacterium | reverse complement strand
AATAGCCCAAAGGCTTTCGGTTAAAGGCTTGATAAACATACAGTTTGTAGTGGAAAATGGGGATGTTTACATTATCGAAGTCAATCCTCGCTCCAGCCGAACTGTGCCCTATATGAGCAAAATCACCTGTATCCCCATGGTAAATATTGCCACAAAAATAGCCTTAGGAGCAACATTGGCCCAATTGGGATATAAAGGTGGCCTTGTGCCAAAACCAGATTTTGTAGCTGTAAAGGCCCCTGTATTTTCCTTTTCCAAGCTACGGATGGTGGAGCCTTCCCTAGGTCCTGAAATGAAGTCCACCGGCGAAGTGCTGGGTATGGAGCGGAACTTTGAAAAGGCGCTGTATAAAGCCTTCACCGGATCAGGCCTAAAAGTGCCCACAGATGGAGCCATACTGGCCACCATAGCAGACAGAGATAAAAATGAAGCGGTTAAACTACTGAAAAAGTTTTGGGAACTGGGCTTTAAGCTATATGCCACCAATGGCACCGCAAAAGCCCTAAAGGCAGCGGGAGTTGCTGTGGAAGCTGTAAACAAGGTGGAAGAAGGTTCCCCTAACATTATAGATTTACTAAAGCAAAACAAAGTAGATATGATAATAAACACCCTGACCAGAGGCAAGGCACCAGAAAGGGACGGCTTTAAAATACGCAGGGTGGCAGCGGAAGACGACATCCCCTGCATTACTTCCCTGGACACAGCTAAAGCCCTCTACAAGGTAATAGAAGCCACCTCCATCAGCTGCCAACCTCTCGGTGCCAGGCAACCAAGTTATTAAGTGCAATTAAAATCATAGAAAGGGGGGTGCCCTTTGAGCACTCCAGTTGCTTCACTGGCAAGTATTGCGCAAAATACTCAAATTGCACCGGATATTTACCTTATGGAGATAGAGTCGCCTGAAATAGCGGAAGGTGCCCAGCCTGGCCAATTTTTACACCTTCGCTGCTCTGATACCCTGGCCCCTTTGCTTCGCAGGCCAATAAGTATAGCCGATGTAGACAAAAGAGCCGGTAAAGTCAAGATTATATACAGAGTAGTAGGCCAGGGAACTCAGCTTTTGTGTCAAAAAAGCCCAGGAGACCTGTTAGATATTATTGGGCCTTTGGGCAGAGGATTTCCCATGCCGGATAAAGGCAAAACTTCTATTATAGTAGGCGGAGGTATTGGAGTAGCGCCCCTTTTATATCTTGCCAAAGAATTAGCAGGGGACGAGACAAATGGCCACAAGCCGCTTACTTTTCTTGGATTTGCCACAAAGGAGGAAGCCTTTGGCATAGATTTTTTAAAGTCACTGGGTATTAAAGTGGAAATTTGCACAGATGACGGGACTTTAGGCCATAAGTGCTTTCCTACAGAGCTTTTAAAAGAGCACTTAAAAGAATTTCAGGACAAATCCAAGATCACCCTCTATGCCTGTGGGCCAAAGCCCATGTTGTCTGGTATAAAGGGTATTGCTGCAAATGAAAACATAACTGCATACCTTTCCCTGGAAGAACGGATGGCTTGTGGTGTAGGCGCATGTCTGGGATGCTCTGTAAAATCCTCTAAAAGTGGCTACAAAAGAGTTTGCAAAGACGGTCCGGTATTTGAAGCCGGCGAAATAGACCTTTGATAAAGGAGAATACCAATGACTGACAGCATAGATTTAACGGTAAACATTGCCGGTATAAAAATGCAGAACCCAGTAATGGTGGCCTCAGGCACCTTTGGCTTTGGTGATGAGTACAAGAGCTTCTATGACATAAACAAATTAGGGGCCATAGTGACAAAAGGCCTTACACTGTTGCCCAAGGAAGGCAATCCTCCACCAAGAATTCATGAAACACCTGCCGGCATGTTAAACTCCGTGGGCCTGGAAAACCCGGGTGTAGAGCAGTTTATAGAAACAGAATGGCGCAGGCTTTCTAAATTCAAAATCCCGGTTATAGCCAATATCTCTGGCGATACTGTAGAAGATTATCATAAAATAGCAAAAAAACTTTCGTTCCTAGAGAATTTAGGTGCCCTGGAAGTAAACATATCCTGTCCCAATGTGGAAAAAGGGGGCCTGGCCTTTGGTCAAGAGCCCCAAAGTGCCTTTGAAGTCATAAAAGCAGTTCGGGAAGCCACAAAGCTGCCTATTATAGCAAAACTTTCTCCAAATGTAACCCATATTCAAGAAATTGCCGAGGCTGTGGTGTCAGCAGGTGCCGATGCCATTTCACTAATAAACACACTTTTAGGCATGGCCATTGATATTCACAGCAGAAAACCTGTATTTTGCCGAAAATTTGCAGGCCTTTCAGGCCCTGCCGTAAAACCTGTGGCCCTACGCATGGTATGGGAAGTTTACGAAGCTGTAGATGTCCCTATAATAGGCATGGGGGGCATTACCACCTGGCAGGATGCAGTGGAATTCATCTTAGCCGGTGCAACTGCCGTAGCCGTTGGCACCGCCAACTTCGTAGACCCAATGGCCCCTATAGGAATAATTGAAGGCATAAAAACCTATCTGCACCTCAGGGAAGAAAATCTTCAAGACCTAATCGGCGC
>JAMNZY010000114.1 GCA_023622055.1 Bacillota bacterium | reverse complement strand
TCTGCCTTTGGTGCCACTCCGACTACACCAATATCATTGTCCAATGCAGCAATGATGCCGGCTACATGGGTTCCATGGCCATTGTCATCATCAGCACTAGTGCCATCTACAACACTGTGAGCTTCTTTGATGTTATCCTTTAAGTCTGGGTGTTCCAGGTCTATACCTGTATCAATAATCCCTACCTTTATTCCCTGACCTAAGCTGTGTTTCCATGCACTTGGTGCTTCTATCTTGGTTATGCCCCAAGGAACGCTCTGGGATGTAATATTAAGGGAATCTATAGTGGGAGGCAGTACTTGAATCATCGCCACATAATCATCTTCGATAAATTCTACATTGTCATCGGCAGCGAGGCTCTTTATGCTCCCTGTACTTTCATCAACTAGACAAAGACATGCATTTGCCAGAGGCAAATGCTTTTTTATTTTAATGCCGTGATTTACCAGAATTCCTTCACTTTCTTCAGCAGTAACTTCATCTTTAAAGCCTATAATTTTATATTTTGCCCGATGTTTTTTTTGCTGAATTAATCCGGTACCTATTACGCCAAGGGCCAAAACATAAAGAAGAAATGAAAACACTTTTGCTTCACCTCTGTTATGCTGATACTGATAATTTATTCAAAGGGGCAAGATTTGGTGATTGTGCATATTATAAATTAGATTTAAAGAAGGGGGCGGAGGAGGGCTTATATGACACTTGAAAACAGTTTGGAAGATATTAATGCTCAAAGGGACATTTTGCTCAGTGCACTGGAGGAACTTGAAAAAATGGAACCTGAGTCAAAAGATTCCAAAAGACAAGATGAACCTGCTGATTCAAAGGCACAACAGAATTTGACAAGCTTTGATTTTAAAAAGATAGTTTTTGATGCCATAGCCTCTGGAAGGCTGCAAAAAACCCTTGTGCGAGCGGCAGACGGTATGGATTTGACAAAAGTTGCCCTTAAAAGTCTTTCCGATATTATTGATAAGACAAAAGACAAACTGGAAGGAAATATTGATGAAGTTCCCGGCCCAATGGGAATGCCTATTATGACTGACATGTGGCTGCCTATGTTCATCACCCTCTTGCAAACTCAAGAATTTCAACACCTTTTGGCAAATATGTTGGCCAAATTAGTTAAAGACGGGTAAAGATTTTAAAGTAACACTAAAGGGAAAAATGCATACTATGTTATCAGAAAGAGAGCTCCCTAGGGCATGGCTTTTATAAGCTCGTGCTCAGCAGCTTCTTTCATACGGAGCAAGACGAAAGGGGGAAAATACGTATGACACAAGGGATTTTCTGGATTTTCGTGCTGATAATCCTGATTATCTTAATCCCAATAATCTTTATACTGTTCCCATTGCTTGGCAGAGAGGAAAAATAAATATAATATAAAAATGAAAGCCTTGGAAAATTCCAAGGCTTTCATTTTTATCATTTAACACTTGCAATGGCTTTTGATACATCGATGAGGCCTGCCCCCTGCTTTGTTTTTGAGTAGCCTAAATCCCTAGCAGTTTTTATCAAAACCTCTTTTACGCCTTTTGGATTTAAATTGGATTTTGACAAAATCAGGGCACAGGCTGCTGCCACATGGGGACATGCCATTGATGTACCGCTCATGCTCTTATATCCGCCGTTTTTGTAAGTGGACAGTATCCCAGCACCTGGGGCCATTACATCAACTTGGGGACCTCCACTGGAAAACCACGCCACCTTGTCATTGGAATTGGATGCCGCCACAGCTATTACTTCTGGATATCCTGCAGGGTACATCACACTATTATTGCCTCCTGAGTTGCCAGCTGCAGCAACTAATACTATATTTCGCTTATATACTTCTTTTATGGCCTTTTCTAGAGCTTTACTGTTTTTAAATCCAAAGCTCATATTAATGACTTTCACTTTGTTGTCCACACACCACTGAAGGGCCTCGATTACATCAGAAACATTCCCTCTGCCGCTTTTGGTGAAGGCCTTTACCGAATATATTTCCACTTTTGGAGCTACACCTACTACTCCTATGTCATTGTCAAGAGCTGCTATAATGCCAGCCACATGGCTGCCGTGGCCGTTATCATCCACCACATTTTGGCAGTCCAGCACCCAACCTGTTACTTTCACATTATCCTTTAAGTCAGGGTGATTTGGGTCTACACCGGTGTCAATAATGCCTACTCTTATGCCTTTTCCGGTAGTATCCTTCCAAACGGATGGAGCACCCACCTTCTTGACACCCCATGGTATTTCCTGACCCTGCTTTTTTATATCAAATGATAGAGTTGGCATAACCTGAATTTGGCCCTGGTAGTCGTCTTCAATAAACTCTATCATGGGATCTTCAGCTAAAGTTTGAAAAACACTGGCATCGGCATCTACTTGGCATAAACATCCATTTATTAATGGTAGAGTCTTTTTAACTTTAATGCCGAAATCCTCAACAAGTGTCTGGCCTTTTCTCAAAGCTAAATCAGATTTAAAACCTACGATTTTATAGTTTGAGGTTTTGCTTAACTGTTCACTATGGACAATAGCCGCTGCAGCTCC
>JAMNZY010000095.1 GCA_023622055.1 Bacillota bacterium | reverse complement strand
ATGGATTCAAGTGAAATAAAAAACGGCAGTGAAGCGAAGCTTGAGTTTGAAATACAGGAAAATCAAGGAGTAACCAGAACTGCAATATTAATTGTTGCTCTTTACGAAAAAAATACCAACAAGATGGTAAACTACTCTTTTGCAGCCAAACAATTTGCACCAGGAGAAAGCACCAACTTAGGCGCAGGCTTTTTAGTTCCAGATACCGGAAGATATATCATAAAATGTTTTGTATGGGACAGCTTTGAAAACCAAAAAATCTTTTTGTCAAATCCCATTGAAATAGAAGTTAAGCTGGGACAGCTTTGAAAACCAAAAAATCTTTTTGTCAAATCCCATTGAAATAGAAGTTAAGCAGTAAAGATTTGCCCCCAACCCTCTAGTGTGGCCGAAACTAAAAGCTTCGGCCACACTACAACAAATAGTGGAGGTGTATTATGTGAAAAAAAGGCTAATATCTTTTTTGCTAATACTTGTATTGCTGCTGCCCACCTTTGCCTTTGGGGCAGGTGCTACCATAAATTACGATATTGATGGAGAAAGGGTTACTATCACCGTCAAAGGAGATAATTACAAACCCGTCAGCATTGTTATCCAAGATGGCAGCAGAAAGCATTACATAGATCAAAAAGAAACGGATGCCAGTGGGGAGGCCGTTTTTAGTACTTATTTAGAGCAAGGGAAAGAATATAAAATTACGGCAAATATAGGTGGAGTTAAACAAACCGGGACCATTGTGGTAGAGGAGGATGAACAGGAAGAACCTGAACTGCCGGAAAAACCTGAAGTGGCACATATTTACATAAAAGGGTACAAGGGAGTCATATTGCCTGAGACAGAAGTAACACTGCGGGATGGCGATACAGTTTTGAGTATAACCAGAAGGGTATTAAGTTCCAAGGGAATTGATTTTAAGGTCAGAGGCGGGTATGTGTCAAGTATCGACAACCAAAGTGAATTTGACAAAGGGCCAAATAGTGGGTGGATGTTTTCCATTAACGGAAAGTTCCCCAATGTTGGTCCAGACAGTGTAAAAGTAAAAAGCGGGGACTATATTGAGTGGCTATACACCACTAATTTGGGCAAGGATATTGGAAACATATACGAGGAATTTGGAAATGAAATCATAGACAATGCCTTGGAATTGCTGGATGACAAGACTGCCACTGAAAAAGAAATTATTGACATGGTAAAAGACATAACTAGCTATATTGTGAATGTGGCAGAAAGCGTAAAAAAAGAAGGCAATTTAAAAACTGTGTTGAGGGATTTCAAAGATGTTAACAAAATATTCTTAAAGGTTTTAAAAAGGCTAGAAACAGAAGATGGCATATACAGTGCTGTTAACAATAGTTTAAAGTTAAGCGAAATTGCAGTAAAACTGTTAGATCTCACTGATGAAAAAGCCATGTCAGATGAAATAATCTCAGCAGCAAAAGAAAGCATCGGGATAACTCTCGCATTTGTAAATAAGATGAGCAATGAGACCAAGCTTGAAAAGATGATTGAAGATATGCTGGACGCATCAACAAAGCCTCCAATAGAGGAATAACAAAGCTGGATTTGTATTCAGAAATATTGACTGTAGCTTTGCCCATGGATGCTTTAAATGGAACTCAAAAAAGAGAAGGACTTAAAATAACCGCAAAGAGAGTAGATAAAAAAGCTTTATCCAAAACAGTGCAAAATCAAATTCCCGATGGAAGTGTATTAATCGAAATAACAGAAGCAGGTAAGGGTCAGTTTGAAAAGCCTATAGAAGTGGGGATACCTTTTGCCGGCACATATAATGATGAGACTGCAGTAACTGTATTTTTACTGGACAGCAGTGGTGAAATTCTGCCAGTTGGAGGAATCTACGATTCCACTGCCAAGAAAGCTAGATTTTTCACAACCCATTTCAGCACTTACTTTGCCAAAGAATCCGCAGCTGAATTTGAAGATACCAAAGACCACTGGGCTAAAAAGGAAATAGGAATCTTGGCAGGTAAGGGCATAATCAGAGGCAAAGGGGAAGGAGTGTTTGAACCTGATTCTAATATCACAAGAGCTGAATTTGTTGCACTGATGACGAGAACATTGGGATATGAGGAGAATCATCTATATCCTATACCTTTTGCCGATGTTACGGAAAATGATTGGTACTACAGTCCAATATCAATTGCTTACAAAAACGGCCTAGTAAGTGGGAAATCTGCCAAAGAGTTTGATCCCAATGGCAATATTACAAGACAGGAAATGACAAAAATCATTGCAAACATACTGGAGTCCAAATTCTGGCCACAAAAAAATTTAGAAGACCTGAAAAAATTCCAGGACTTTGATGAAATTGCCCCATGGGCTAGGGAGAGTGCCGCTTTGTGTCTGAGAGAAAAAATTTTTGCCGGCGTAAGAGAAGGAGTATTTGCGCCTCAAGAAAATGCCACAAGGGCACAGGCTGCAGCAGTCCTTTATCGAATCTACAGTTTAATTTTTTAACTAAATACTCTTTTGCAGGTTTATTTTATGTGAAGCAAGAGTGAAGCAAGGAAGGGAACGGTTCTACTGCTTTCAATTATTCTTTAAAAAGCTAGGCAAGAAAATATAAAAAAAGTGAGGTAATAAAGTGTTAAACATGTTAAAGGTAAAGAAAGTTCTTGCTATGACCTTAGCGGTGTTCCTTGTCTTTCAGTTAAACAGCAATGTTTTTGCAGCAGAGGAAGCAACTAGAGGTCATCAGGTAATATCTGATGCAATTGATGAGATTGTCAATTACATCTATAAAACTAATAGAGACTTAGAATTTACTGAATGGCAAATTATCGGCATGAGGGGAGCAGGCGTGGAAGTTCCGGAAAAATGCTATGAATACTTGGAGGAAAATCTGAAAGACCAGAAAGGCCTTTTTAGAAAAATCACCGACTATGCAAAGCTGGCAATGGCGGTTATGGCTTTAAATCGAGATCCCAGGAATGTAGCAGGATATGACGTAATAGAAAAAATTTATAACAACACTAATATGACCCTTCAAGGCACCAATGGTCCCGTCTTTGCATTGATAGCTTTAGATGCTTGCGGTTGTTCGATTCCGGAGAATGCTCCGTGGACCAGAGAAAAACTATTGGAATATATTTTAGATCAGCAGAATACCGATGGAGGTTTTCCTTTGTCACCAGGTGAAATCAGTGATATTGATATTACTGCCATGGCCCTGCAGGCCTTGTTTAGGTATCAGGAAAACCCTAAAGTAGCAGCTGCCATCGAAAGGGCCTTAGAATTTTTATCACAAAAGCAATCTGCAGATGGCGGGTTTACCGCTTGGGGCGATTCCAGCAGTGAAAGCATTTCCCAGACTATAATAGCTCTCACTGCCCTGGGAATTGATCCGCTGAAAGACCCTAGATTTATAAAAGACGGAAATCTCATATCAAAGCTATTATCCTTTAGAGAGGCAGACGGCGGCTTTTCTCACATTGAAGGTGAAGGAACCAATGATATGGCAACGGAACAGGCATTGGTTGCCTTGGCAGCGTATAAGCGGTTTCTTGATGGCGAAAGCTGGATTTACAGCATGGAAGAGGAAAAACAAACAATTTCTGATGTAGGTACTTCCTTTGCAGATATTGATTCCGCCTTCGAATGGGCCAGGGAATCCATCAAAAAGGCTAGAGAATACGGCCTCATGGAGGGCAAAGGGCAAAACCTCTTTGAACCGAAGCAAAATATCACTCGCGCAGAGTTTGCTGCACTACTTGTTAGGCTCCTTAAGCTAGAGGGGAAAAGCAGTGTACAGCAGGTGTTTACGGACGTCTCACCGGACAGCTGGTACTTCGGTTATGTTATGAACTGCTACGAAAAGGGGATAATTACCGGAAAGGGCCAAAATAAATTCATGCCAAATGATTATATTACAAGGGAAGAAATGGCCGTGATGCTGCAGCGGGCCTTGTCTTTAGAAACCGTAGTAGAAGTTATTCTTAAAGATATACAGGAAGCATCCCAATGGGCAGTTCCGGCAATTAAGGCGGTAGTGGGAAATCAGTTGATGACAGGGGCAAACGGCATCTTTTCGCCAAAACAAAATGTTACTAGGGAGATGGCAGCCACGGTAATAGTAAGAGTATTTGAAAGAGGCGAAGGTCAGTGAGACTATTTGCTGATAGAAAATCCCTGATTTTAATTGCCATACTGCTGATAGCCTGTTTTTTGACCGTAGGCTGTGGAAATAAGACAAAAGTATCAGAGACTCCACACAAGTCTGAGAAAGAACATGAGACCTTTAAGCAGGAAGCCACAATTGACCTTGTCCAAGAAGACCGAGAGCAGACAGGGAGTGTAAATACGACAGAATCTGTGTTAAAGGCGGAGGATGCTAAAACAAGTCCGGTAAAAAGCAGTGTAACCAGTAAAAACCAGGAAGATATTAAAAGTCAAGGTCAGAAACAAGAAAAGCCAGATGACACAGTGTCTGTACCCTCTGTTACAGTTACAATAGTAGGGCCAAAAGACCTGGGAGTAATATTGGAACCAACGGCAGTAGAAATAGAAGAAGGTGAAACGGTTCTGGATGTGCTGAAAAAAGCTGCACGCCAAAATAATATTATCGTA
>JAMNZY010000143.1 GCA_023622055.1 Bacillota bacterium | reverse complement strand
TAAGAAGGCTAAGGAAGTATTTAGCAAAACCACGTATGAGAAGCTAAATAACATACCTGTTTTTAATATGGGTAAAAAGACTCCAATATCAACTATATTAAAAGGCATACAACGCAGCGGGTATGTGATATAGCCCGTTGTATCAAAAAGATGGGGATACCTTTAAGTTTAATTATCCTACAACAATTTGACACTATCGTTACTGGTGAATTTCTTGACAGTCAATTGCCTTATAAGTTATAATCTAAAATAGTCAAGTTCGGAAACAATACAAATATTGGTAATATTAGGTGGCGGAGGTGGAAACAGATGAAGCGCACATATCAGCCAAAACGCAGACGCAGAAAGCGGGTCCACGGCTTTAGAAAGCGTATGCTTACTAAAAGCGGGAGAAATGTAATTAAGAGAAGAAGGCTAAAGGGAAGAAAAAGATTAACTGCGTAATGGCATTTTACTTTAAGCGGCCTTTTAAGGTCGCTTAAAGATGAAATACATTCCCTTTGGAGGATATATAATATTGAAAAAATCCCTGAGATTAACTAAAAATTTTGAATTTATAAATGTGTACAAAACGGGAAGGCGTTTGTCCAGCCCTTTTTTTACTATGTACATTAAAAAAAACAACTTAGGTTTTTCCCGCTTAGGTGTGTCTGTATCCAAGAAAGTAGGAAAAAGTGTAGTCAGAAATAAGATAAAGCGGAGAATTAAAGAAATAATCAGGACAAATTACCATGATATAAAACAGGGTTTTGATATAGTTGTTTCTGCAAAGCCTTCATCGGCCCAGCTAGATTTTAATGAAATTGAAAGAGATATAAAAGGCCTAATGAAAAGAGGGCGCATATACAGTGTTAGAAAAGTTTATAATTGTAATGATACTAGTTTATAAAAAATATATCTCTCCTTTAAAACCAAAAAGTTGCAGGTTTTATCCCACCTGTTCCGATTATGCCCTAGGGGCAATTAAAAAATATGGGGTGGCAAAAGGGGGCCTCAAGGCCCTAAGGCGTATCTTAAGGTGCCATCCTTTCAATCCCGGAGGATATGACCCCGTTTAAATATATTTAATTTTAAAAACAAGGGGGATCGACCCATGGCCTTTCTTCAAGAGCTAATGAAGCAATTAATGGATTGGATTTATGCATATACTAATAATTACGGCGTAGCCATAATCTTACTGACAGTTTTGATAAAAGTGATTTTGCTGCCTTTTAATTTTATGCAGCTGAATTCTTTAAAAAAGATGCAAGAAATTGCGCCTAAGCAGAAAGAACTTCAAAAAAGGTATAAAAATAATCCAGATAAGTTAAATGAAGAGTTAATGAAATTGTACAGGGAAAATAATATAAATCCAATGGGAGGATGTCTGCCCCTGTTAATTCAATTCCCTTTTATCATAGCTCTCTTTCGAGTGTTTCAAGCCTATGATTTTGGCGGGGCCAGTTTCTTATGGATAAAAGATCTGAGCATGCCCGATACCACATATATACTGCCTATTTTGGCAGCAGCCACAACCTACTTGCAAACAAAACTATCTACACCTACTGGCACAGACAATCCCAATGCGTCAATGACTGTAGTAATGCCATTGATGATTGGTTGGTTTGCCCTTAAATTTGCAGCAGGACTGGCACTATACTGGGTTGTAAGCAATTTGGTGCAGATTATTCAGCAGCTATTATTTACCCGCCCAGGAGCTCTTGCCAAGGAGGATGTAAAATGAAATGAAGACTGTAGAAAAACAGGCAAAGACGGTGGATGAAGCTATACAATTGGCTTTGGATGAATTACAGGTAAGTCGTGATGAGGTGGAAGTGGAAGTTTTGGAAGAAGGCAGTAGGGGAATACTTGGCTTTCTGTCAAAGCAAGCAAGGGTAAAAGTTACCGTTAAGCCAAAACCCCATGAGATTGCCAATGATTTTTTACAGGGTCTTTTACAGTTTTTTGAAAATGATGTCAAAGTCGAAAGCTCCCTTAAAGGCAATGTCTTAACATGTGAAATCACCGGCAAAAATGCAGGTCTTTTCATAGGAAAGCGGGGGAGCACCTTAGACGCCATTCAATTTTTAACATCTCTGGTAGTAAATCGCAATTCTGATAAGTTTATTAGGGTTTTATTAGATGCGGAAAATTACAGGGAAAAGAGGGAAAAGACCCTACAGCGCCTGGCAGTGAGGATGGCCAACAGAGTAAAAGAGACAAGGCGCAGCATAACCCTGGAACCTATGTATCCCAATGAGCGTCGCATTATACATACGGCTTTGCAAACAGACCCTAGGGTTACCACAAAGAGCATAGGCAAAGAACCAAATAGGCGCGTTGTCATATCACTAAAGTAAATACATCAAGGCCCCAGGGCGTATGCCATGGGGCTTATTTAAAGTGAGGATAAATTATGAAGATGATGGAAAATTCTGATACCATTGCAGCCATTTCTACAGCCATTGGTGAAGGGGGCATTGGAATCGTAAGGATTTCAGGCCCTAAGTCCTTTGATATTGCAAAGAAAATTTTTAAACCGAGACAAAAAAATATAAAAGAATTTGAAAGCAGAAAATTGTA
>JAMNZY010000045.1 GCA_023622055.1 Bacillota bacterium | reverse complement strand
CCATGTAGGCACATAATTTAACATGAGCCATGGCATGGCTTGGTTGGGATCTGCCAAGTTTGGATTTAAAGCATGTGTTACAATACCTACGATGGCAGTAAGACTTACAAAGACCACTGCTGCGATGCCGCTGACTAACATGCCGTTTCTAGCAGTGTCAGAGTCCTTGGCAGCAAAGCATCTCTGCCAATATATCTGAGCTGCCAGTATGCCGAAACATCCTGTTATAAAGTTTTTCATTATGACACCTATGGGGATATTGCTGAGGGTTCCCAGTTCAGGTGCCCCGACTTCTGCCAATTTCTGCTGAAGAACAGCCATGGAAAAGTTTACAGGAGCTAAAGCATATCCGTAGAATATAAAGGCAAAAACCACAACTATAATGCCTTGGATAAGATCAGTCCAAACTACTGAATAAATACCTCCTAAGTAAGTATATATAATGAATACAACATTGAACATCATAATGATGGGAATGGGATCTGCTCCGGTAAACACGGCAAATATGTCGCCAAGACCTTTGGCCTGACCGCCAACCCAAGCGATCATGATACAGGCGGTAAGCACACCGGTAATAGCCCTTGTGACTTTGTCCCGGACCAATAAGTCATCCATCATTTCAGAAAGGGTATTGTAAGTAAATCTGCCTGCAAAACCTGCAAATATTAGTGCGAAAATAATTTTTGAACCCTGTTCCCCAAAGACAAAGGGGATGTCTGCCATACCTATCCTATAGCCTTGAGCGGCGTGACCGATAAAATTGCCTGCCCCCATGATGGTAGCGATATCTGTAAATAGGATTAGGATAAGGGGCAGGGTGCCGCCAGCTATTGCATAATGGGAAAAACTCTGACTGGCGTCATCTTTAACTCTTAATGATACCCAAAGGAATATGAGACAAAAGATAATAGTTATAATCCATACTATAGCAGCTAAACTCACTAGTTTACCTCCTTTTTTGAATTTTTTGTAATTTTGTCCATAATGCTAATTATTCTGAAATAATCACCTCCTATTTCCTGCCAAACAAAATTTTATATATTATATATTTATATATAAAATTATTGCAAAAAATATGCCAATGAATTATGGCCAGCCTTTTGCAAAAGGCCGGCTTGGCAATTTCTAAAAAATATAAATATATGGGAACTCGTAAGAAAGTAATACAATATCTAAGAGTTATAGAATTTAAAACTCATTTCTAGTTTTTAGAATAATTTATACCTGTATGCCGTATCTTTTGATTTTATTGTACAAAGTAGCCAAGGATATTTTTAAGGCCTTGGCTGCTTTTTTCTTTCCCTCTACACTGGTACCATATTCTTTTAAGGCCCTTTTTATTAAATCCGTTTCCATTTCTTCCAAGGGTACAATTGCGTCCTTTGAGCTTACTTTGATTTTTACTTGATCAAAGTATGGGCGAAGCAGGTCACCGGTAATCCATTCTCCTTGACTCATCAAGATAGTGCGCTCAAGGATATTCATGAGCTCTCTGACATTTCCCGGCCAGTGGTATGAATAAAGCATATCAGCAGCCTCTTTAGTTACGCCTTTTACGTTTTTGTGAAATTTTTTGTTGAAATAATCTATATATACTTTGGTCAAGGCAGGGATATCCTCTCGCCTTTCCCTGAGAGGCGGTATGTTTATATTAATTACATTTAGCCTGAAATATAAATCCTCTCTAAAGGAACCTGACTTGATAAGTTCTAATAGATCCCTGTTGGTGGCTGAAACAATCCTTACATCAATTTTTATGGGCTTTGTACCGCCAATGCGCTCAATTTCCCGCTCTTGGATGACTCTAAGCAGTTTTGCCTGCAGCATGGGGCTCATGTCCCCTATTTCATCCAAAAAAATGGTGCCTCCATTTGCCAGTTCAAACTTGCCCAGCTTCAGCTTGCCAGCCCCTGTAAAAGCTCCTGCCTCATAACCAAAAAGCTCGCTCTCCAGGAGATTTTCGGGAATGGCAGCACAGTTTACTTTGATGAAAGGCTTGCCACATCTGGGGCTTTCTGCGTGAATGGCATTGGCGAATATTTCTTTGCCGGTGCCGCTTTCACCGGTGATAAGTATGGTTGAGTCCTCCTTGGCAGCTTTTCTGGCCAAATTGATGATATTTTTCATTTTACTGCTTTCACAAATTATATCGTCAAATTTTCCTCTGCCTTCGTTAAGTCTCATGATTTCATCTTTTAAGCCGTCGATGACGGAAGAGGACCGCCTGAGTTCCTCAGTTAGGCGCAGCACCTCGGTGATATCCTGGAATACTACCACAGCGCCGGTCATCTCGCCGTTTATGATTATGGGGGAAGCATTGGAAATAACTTCGGCATTAGAACCCACAGCCTTATTTCTTTTGCCCATACAGGGCTTGCCGGTCCTTAAAACCTCGGAATACCTGTAATCCTTGTGTAGCCTTGATTTACGTATTTGATTATTCCGTTTTTATCCACCATCTGGATGCCTTCTTGAGCTGTATTAAGTATGATGGACAGTTGCTCTTTTACTTCTTTTATTTCCAAAAGTTCTTTTCGATCCCTGATAATGCTCAGCATTATATTAACAGCCGGTGCATCCACCAGAGTAGTCTTATCAGATAGTCTACTTCGAAGCTCCTTCACCAGATTTTTGTTTCCTGTCACCTCAAAAACCACATCCAGGGTGCAGGATGCCAAAAGCTCCCGGGCAGTTTTAAAACATTTTATACCTACATTTTTTGCCATGTCAATACCCGGAGCCGATGAATCAATATCTGCTATCCCCTCAATTTTTATATTGTCCATTTCAAGCAATGTCTCTAAAAGGGCACTGCCTCCCCTACCGGCTCCTATTATCCCCACTTTTAATTTTTTCACTTTGAATCACTCCAAAAAAGCCCTCTTGGCCTTGGTTTTTTATAAAGGAGTAAGTTGTCTTCTTTAATTTCTTCACAAAATATAATAAATCCTCCTAGCCATGCTAGGAGGATTTATTCTGTATTAAGACTTCACCTATTTGAACGGCATTGGTGGCTGCACCTTTTCTTATCTGGTCTCCACAGGCCCAAAGCCATATGCCTGTTTCGCTGGAAGTGTCCTGGCGAATCCTACCTACGAAAATAGTATCTTCTCCTTGGGTTGTAATGGGCATTGGGTAAAGGTTTTTGGCCGGATCATCATATACCTTTATGCCAGGAGCTTTTGAAAGCAATTCCCTTACTTCATCAGGGGTTATTTTTTTCTTGGTCTCCAGCAGAATGGATTCGCAATGACTTCTCATTACCGGAATCCGCACGGTTGTACTGCTAATTCTAAGTTCCGGGTCATGGAAGATCTTTCGGGTCTCGTGGTACATTTTCCATTCTTCCTTAGTGTAATCCTGCTCCATAAAGACATCTATATGAGGGATGACATTGAAGGCTATTGGG
>JAMNZY010000012.1 GCA_023622055.1 Bacillota bacterium | reverse complement strand
AGCAGAACTCTTGGCTCCAGAGTTTAAGATTGAAAAAGAAAAGCTGCTGAAATACTTAACTGCGGAAGGAGTAAACTTTACTACGGCTCCATACGGATTGATGGGCTTTGCAGAATTTATGAAAGAGGCGGGATATATATCCAAAGTGCCGGAAAGTTTATCTGAAATAGCTTGGGAAAATATCCTGGCTCAGGTGGGAAAACGAGAAGGGGGTCCTAGTACATTAGAAAATATACAGTGGTCCAAGTAGGAGGAGATTGGTTTGCGAGATTTCATATCCAAATTAGCTTTTCTCCTGGTTGTAGCCATTGTATGGGAGGTAATCAGACTCACCGGGCATTATTCTGAACTGCTTTTACCCGGTATAAGCAGCATAGCAAGGGCTTTTTGGGTGGAGCGGACAGATTTATTAGGGAAGACTTTGTTTTCACTGAAAATAATTGGCATAGGTCTTCTAGTGGCAATAAGCTTGGCTCTGCTAGCCACAATCATATCCATGAGCGGCAAAGTTTTTGCAGAGGTCATCTCCAATTTAATGGCCATAATGCATCCCCTGCCCGGTATTGCCATACTTCCAGTTGCCATCTTGTGGTTTGGCATAGGTGTTAAAGCCATTTTGTTTGTAATCGTGTTTTCTGCCCTGTGGCCACTGATAAATCACTTTTATTCAGGATTTCGTTCAATACCGGTAAATCAACTGGAAGCAGGCAGAAATTTAGGCCTTGCCGGCTGGGAATTGGCACTTAAAGTCATGCTCCCCGCTTCCTTTCCCCACATCCTAAGCGGCCTTAGGACTGGATGGGCTAGGGCTTGGCAGGCTTCAGTGGCAGCAGAGCTGGTCTTCGGGGCTGCCGGCGGCCAGGGTGGTTTAGGTTGGTACCTGTATAAAAAGCGGTTTATGATGGAGACGCCAGGAGTCTTTGCAGGTATGCTGATTATCGTGTTAATTGGCATAGCCGTAGAATACTTATTTTTTGCCGGCATAGAAAACAGGACCGTTAGAAAATGGAAGACTATCATAAATTAAGGAGGAGCTGCATTGAGTGAACTGCTGACTGTTTCAAACATAACTAAAGTATATGAGTCCGGCAAAAGGAAAGTGGTGGGGATACAAGATATCAGTTTTTCCGTCAAAAAAGGTGAATTTATCAGTGTAATAGGGCCCTCAGGCTGCGGCAAATCCACCTTGCTAAGGTGTATTGCAGGTTTTGAAAAGACAAATAAGGGCAGTATCAGTTTAGATGGGGAAAAGGTAAAAAAGCCAGGTCCCAATCGCTTCATGGTATTTCAAGGCCTGGATCAGCTTTTCCCCTGGCTTACCCTAAAAGAGAACATTGTTTTTGCTATGAAAGTGGTAGAGAAAAGTCAGGGCAATTTGGAGAGAAAGGCTGAGTATTATCTTGAATTGGTGGGTCTAGAGGGGTTTAGGGATTTTTATCCTTACCAACTGTCAGGGGGAATGAAACAGAGGGCTTCAATTGCCAGGGCTCTTTCAGTAAGGCCCAAACTGCTATTAATGGATGAACCCTTTGGAAGCCTTGATGCCTTTACTCGCCGGACAATACACCAGATGCTGCTTAAGGTATGGCAAAAAACAGGGGTTACTATAATATTTGTCACCCACGATATGGAAGAGGCCATTGACCTTTCAGATAAGATTCTAATTTTTTCAAAAGGGAGGCTAAAGGGCTTCATAGAAAACCACCTTCCTCGTCCCAGAGAGAGAAACATCTCTGCTTACCGAAGTTTTCTTCTAAGAGTGAGCAATTTATTAGAGGAAGAGACCGGCTCTTTAGATTCAGAGGAGCTTTCTGCAGCAGAAGCCACACTGGCTTTTTGATAAGTTTCCTGCTGTAAGATTTTATTGACATTTATAAAAACAATTGATGCTACAAGGGCAATAATGGGAACAGCACTCATTACAGCAACAGTGGGCACAATGCCGTATTTTTCTGATAAACCGTAAAGTGGCGGCCCGATGGCCACTCCAAAGAACCGAAGGCTTCCATAAAGGCAGGTGATGATTCCCCGCCGCTTAGTGCTGCAAGATCCCGTCACCAATGTGTTAACGGGAGTCATCACCAGGCCCACTCCAGCTCCTAACAATACTATAGTGGCAAATTTGGGCCACATGCCTTTAAGCAACAAAAATAAGCCCTGGCCTACTATGATAAAAATAAGGCCTATTATTACAAAAATTTTAAGTCCCTTGTTTTTTGCATTTTCCAGAATGATTCCAAGGGCAAAGGAAAGGGCAGCCATGACAAAAACGGGTCCTGCCATTACAAGACCTTTTTTTATGCCTAAAATTCCAAAGTCCTTTTCTAAAATATCCGAATACAAAGAGGAAATTCCAAAGAGGGAAAATAAAGCCACCATCCCTGCAAAAAAGCTGGCCAAAAGACCTGAAACCTTATTTTTGAAAATTTCTTTGACTGCATTTACATAGTTTTGAAAGGATTGCTTTTGAAATTCTGTTTCTTCTTTTACAAGAAACCAGATGGCAATGCCCACTGGAATTGCTAAAAACCCATAGGCAAAAAAGGGGAAATACCATGATATTAGGGCAAAACCTGCCCCCAGTATCGGACTTACCACTTTACCTAGGCCATTGGCAGCTTCCAAAAGCCCCAGGGCCAGCACCCTTTCTTGTGTTTTGAAAACATCTCCTGCCATGGCCATGGCCAATTGATATGTGCCGCCGGCACCAATGCCCTGAATTATCCTACCTGCCATAATGCCCCAATAGGGATTTTTCAAAACCATTGAAGCGATTCCTGCTAAAATCCCGCCGGAACCGTATATAATAAGGGCCGGTGCCATAACCTTTTTGCGGCCAATTTGATCAGATAATATTCCGGCGAGGGGTATCACAATACCTGCAGGAATTGAAAAGGCGGTGACCATAAGCCCCACCCGAAACTGGTTGATATCAACTGCTTTTTTTATTTTGGGCAGCACTGGTATGAGCATGGAATTGCCTAGGACCATGATAAAGGGCACTAGGCACAATAAAAACACCTGGAATTTTGTGTGTTTCTTCATCATTACCTCTCCTTTTCTTGCATATATTTAAATTGCCCTGCTTTGGCAACAGATATTCAAAGGACAAGTTTGGCAACAAAAACCATTCAGTGGTGATGACTGCGTTAACGTTTTGACGATAAAGGAATTCTTTTCTAAAAATGATTCAGTAGATATGACGGCAAACAAACCTTTTTGATTTTGAACTAGTGGTGATGGTGGCACGTAACCTTATTACTTAATATCATCAAGTGATAACGAGAATAAATAATTTTCTTTAAATATTATCCAGTATATATGACGGCAAAGGAACCTTTTAATCAAGACCGTCGTTGTTCTTAAGTTTGGTACAAACGGAGCAGAGGCAGCGTGCAGGAGGCACGCTGGCGGGCACTTGGCAGGATGCCAAATTGCCCGCAAAACCTCTGCGGAGTGCAGTGCCAAACTTTAGAACAACAGGGCTTGATTTCAAGGTTACGTGCCGTCATATATACTGGAAGATATGCCTTAAGCCACTATGCATGGGGAGGTAATATGATGGATCCGATTTTAACTTCCATGGCAATTATGCGATTTGTTTCTTCATTTATTGAGCTTTCTGCAGCTTTACTCTTTTTGAAAAGCAAAAGTGTTGAAAAAGCCCTTAGAATAAATGCTACTCTAGGTCTCATAGGACCTTTAATTTTTATGGGAGTAAGTTTATTGGGAATTGCAGGCATTTCGGGAAAGGTGAGTTTTATAAAATTAATTATTATATTTACAGGGGTAGTATTGGTGCTGATCGGGACCTCTGCCGGATAAGTATATATGGTTTCTGGGAGTGTAAAATTTGAAAGGGATAAATTGGTATACATATAAAATTAATTTAGAGTGAGTTTGTCGACAAAAATAGTATTTTGTAACACAATTGTAATATAAATGCAATGTTTTCTTAATAATAATCATTTATAATAAGAACCACAGCAGTCAGCAACAACAACAAAACGATCCCCCCTTTTAAAATTGCGGCAATTGCCGCTTTTTTCTTTATGTCTATCATTTACCAATGAAAATCTTGTCGAAGTTTTATATAATGTAAAAGGGGGGAGGAGAAGTCAATGAAATCAAGAAGAATTACGGCAATTATACTCCTGTGTATTGTACTTATAGCGGGAGTTTATTATTTTTATAAGCCCCTGACTGTTTTTACATTCAAGGTAAAAGGTTTTGATTCTATAGTTACACCTCACTTTATTATCCTCTTTAAGTCAGAAAGTGGAGATAGTATCCCGGCTGTAGCAAGTGCTGCAGAAAAGACATACGAAATAGTGGGAAAAAATTTTGACTTTTATCCCAAGGGCAAAACACCCATTGTGGTGTTTCCAGATAGAGTAAGCCTTCAAGCAGCTTTTAACTGGCCTCAGGATGAGAATACTCAAGGGGTTTACTTTCGAGGCATTATTTATGTCCAAGCTCCTGATGTTTGGATAGATGACACTGAAGATATGGAAAGGGTATTTTTTGAAAAGGGCCCCATGGTTCACGAGTATACACATCTTATGGTGGATGTCCTCACTTCCGGCAATTACTCTCGCTGGTTCACCGAAGGAGTAGCTCAATATGTGGAAAGGCAGGTAACCGGTTATACCCTGGATGAGGATTTTGAAGTTGGAGAAGGGCAAGTTTATACTTACCAGGAAATCATGTACAACTTTGACAATTTAAAAGATGTGGCCGGGGCTTATCTAGGTGCATTAGAGATGACGGATTTGCTAGTTAAAGACGGAGGCATTCAGGAGCTAAAAGAAATAATGCAGCTTCTAAAAGAGGGGCATTCAGCCAACAATATTTTTCTTCAAAGAGCCCCTTTATTTCAAGCAGAAGGAAAAAGCCAACTTGTGCCGAATATTACAACTAATGGGGGTGTTGTTTTTGAATGAGACTATTTTAGTAGTTGATGATGAAAAGCCCATCGTAGATATTCTCAAATACAACCTTTCCAAAGAAGGCTACAATGTGTTGGTGGCTTATGATGGTGATGAGGCGGTAAAAATAGGATTAAGGGAAAACCCCGACTTAATCCTTTTAGATATAATGCTTCCCAAGCAGGACGGTTTTTCCGTATGCAAGAAACTCAGAGAAAAGATTACAAGTCCCATTATCATGCTAACTGCTAGGGGAGAAGAAGTGGATAAAGTTTTAGGTCTTGAACTTGGAGCCGATGACTATATTACAAAGCCCTTTAGCATGCGTGAACTGATGGCCCGAGTAAAGGCCAATTTAAGACGGGTGGCCATTTCCGGGCCCCAAAATGATGAAGATATAATAAAGCAGGGAGATATAGAGCTTGATTTAAAGAGTTATGTAGTGAGAAAGAGAGGCAAACCCTTAGACCTTACTTTTCGAGAATATGAGCTGCTAAAATATCTGGCTACTCAAGCTGGCCAAGTTTTTACCAGAGAACGGCTTTTAGAGGAAGTTTGGGGTTATGAATACTACGGAGATATTCGCACAGTAGATGTGACCATAAGGCGCCTTCGGGAGAAGGTGGAGGACGATGCTGCCAATCCCAAATATATTCTCACTAAGCGGGGCGTAGGTTATTATTTTAATAAACAATAGGTGGTCTCCAATGTTCAAGAGCATCCAGTGGAAACTGGTAGTCATCTTTATTATGCTAATTTTGCTGGCCATGGAAATGGTAAGTGTTTTCCTGGTTCAATCCCTTGAGAAATATCATATCGATACTCTTTCAAATACATTAGATGGAAAAGCACAGCTGATTTCAGGTTATATAAAAAGGCACCTGAGTCCTTTTCCCAGGCCTGAGGAGATAAATGATGTGATCAGGGGCTTTGGTCATGAAATGGGCATTGCCATTTTAGACGGCACTGCCAGTGTCATTACATCCACGGACGACACTAGATTCCAAAGGGGCGTGAAACTATTAACTCCGGAAATAACTCAAGCTACCTTTGGCACTCCCTCAATGGACACACGGATAGATTCTAAAGTCAAGATTCCCTATATGTACTATGCATACCCCGTTAAAGAGGGGGATTCTGTAATAGGAATCATTTATTTGATGTCGTCCATGAAGAGCATCTATGACACCATTTCCAGCACAAAAAGAATTCTGCTTACAGCAACCCTTTTAAGTCTTATGATAACGGGGGTAGTGGGATTTGCCCTTTCAAAGACTATAACCGGTCCCATTCAAGAAGTCACCAAAAAGGCTGCCAATCTGGCACGGGGAGATTTTGATCAAAAAATAGAAGTAAAATCCGATGATGAAATTGGCAAGCTGACAAATATGTTTAACTTTTTAACTACGCGCCTAAAGGAGACTATGGAAGAAATATCTGATGAAAAGGAAAAATTAGAGGCAATTCTCATCAATATGGCCGACGGCGTAATTGCATTAAACGACGAAGGCACAGTTATACACATAAATCCTGTGGCAAGACAGATGTTGTCCCTTGAGGATATAACGGGCAAAAATTTTGTTCCGGAACTGGAGAAATTGTTAAACATAGATATAAACCGGCTTTCGAACAAAGACTTTGACAGCAGCGAAACCCTTGTAAAAACTAAAACTGCCATATTAAAGTGTATCTATGCGCCACTGAAGCGCAAAAATCGAATTTTAGGGCATATTCTGGTATTCCAAGACATAACAAAACAGCATAGACTTGAGGTCATGCGGAAGGAATTTGTGGCAAATGTCTCTCACGAACTTCGAACACCGCTGACAACTATAAAGAGCTATGCGGAAACTTTACTGGACGGCGCCATGGAAGAAAAAGAGCTCTCCCTTCAGTTTATGAGTGTAATAAACGATGAGGCAGATCGAATGACCCGCTTAGTAAATAACTTGCTGGAGCTCTCTCGCTTGGACAACAGGGAAACCCGTTGGGATTTAAAGCCCCTTGATCCTGTCACTATACTAAAAGAGGTCATAACTAAAATGCGAGTAAATATTCAGCGAAAAGAGCAAATACTAGAAGTGAACATACCGCAAAAATCACCGGAGATTTTTGTGGATAAAGATAAAATCGAGCAGGTTTTTCAAAATATATTGAGCAATGCCAACAAATACACGCCTAAAGGTGGCAAGATATCTGTGGATTTAAGCTACACCGATAAAATGGTAAGCATCACATTTAAAGATACAGGTATCGGGATACCCAAGGAAGACCTGCCGCGAATTTTTGAAAGGTTTTACAGAGTGGACAAAACCAGATCTAGAGAAATGGGAGGCACTGGGCTTGGCCTGTCCATTGCTCAAGAGATAGTCCAGGCCCATGATGGTGAAATCCACATCGACAGTGAGCCGGGCCATGGGACATGTGTCACTGTAAGCCTTCCAACCATGAGCCAAGAGCATTTCGAGGCAAGCGAAATGTAATTTGTTTTTAACCGGCTTGTAACACATCTGTAATAATATTGATTTAAACTAGATGTAGAAAAGGGAAGATAAAGCCGGTATTGTGCCTTTTATTTCCAGAAAGGGAGATTATTATGAGGAGAATATTGTCAGCCTTATTAATAGCCTTGTCTCTTTTAATAATTATTTCTCCTTCGGTTGAAGCAGCTGAAGTAAAAAATTTTATAAAATTAAATGAGCCTAGAGACAATTTTATGACCTCTTCCAGTAGAGTTTTGATTACCGGCGAAACTGTTCCCGAGACTAATGTTGTGGTACTGGTAAATGGTCGCAAAGAGGGCAGAGAGCTTTCGGTGGGAGCTGCGGGCATTTTTATGACACAAGTGCCTATATCTTCTAAAGAGAATATAATCACAGTAAAAGCTTCTTTTCCCTCTGGTGGCACGGAAACAGTTACACGCAGAGTATATTTGCTTGAAAATGAATCAAAACTACCGGAACTAACTTCCCTAATACAGACTCTTAAATCTTTTCTAATTCTCAAATAAAAAGGCGGTGCTGCCATTTGTCCAAGGATTCTATCTTGTTGTGGACTCTTGTCATGCTGGTAGTCATCAGCCTTTTTCTTTCTTTTACCATATGGTCTCAGGTTCCGGGAAATTTTTCTGCTTTAAAGATGACCAATGATGACAAAAAAGTAGACCCCTCTCTGCTGGTGAGGCCGGAAAAAATTTTGGTCTATATGGGCAATTCTTTTAGCACAATACTAAAGCAATCTTCTCCTTTATACGATAAAACTTGGAGTATTTCAAAAGAACTGCTAAAAAACCATTCCAATACTACTCCGGAATTGGTGGGAAATATAAACAGGGAGAATTTTGTGCGCATAAAAGGTTTGGAAATATTCTTTCCTACACCTCTTCCGGCTAATTTTTTTAAGCAGCTTTTTAATATAGAAAGTGTAGACTTCTCGCCTTTGGAAGGCAAGCTGATAGATTCCTTTTTACTGGTAGATGATGGTCAATTTTCAGTATACTTAGCTGACAGCGACAACTCCCTTTATAAAATTGGCAAGGACTCAAAGAGGAACCAGGATTTAAACAGTGTCATTAGGGAAATAGATGATTCAAATCCTCCCCTTTATGCAGGGCTTACTGCAGATGTGAATCTTAAGGTAGTTGGCGATGTCTACGTCTCCCTTGTACCATATGAACTTCCGGTGTATTCTCTGAAACAGGAACAAGTTTCCGAGGAGCAAATTGCATCAATGTTTTTTCCTGATTTTTCTGTAACCAGGAGAATACAAGAACGAGACGGCACTGTAATATATACGGATGGTCAGCAAGGTCTCAGACTTTATGATGACGGAGCCTTTGAATATAATATGCCAGTATCTAGGGAAACTAGGAAAGCCCAAAGTTTTTATGAAAGTTTTAACACTGCCGTAGATTTTGTGGCTTCCCACGGTGGGTGGCCCAAAGGTGCCTACCTTACCTCCTATGACGAGATAAGCGGTTCTTCTGGTTCTGCCCATGTTTTCCAATTTGATATTAGCATTAATGGCTTTAAAGTCTTAAATACTGAGGACTTTATAAACATAACTGTGGAGGGCAATCAAGTAAAAAATTACTATAGGAATCCATCTTTTTCCGCAAAGCAGATAGGCATATTAGATTTAATGACTCCTTTGGAGGCTTTAAATACGGCTGTATCTACTAAGAACATAAAAGTTATAAACGATATATATCCAGCATATATTGCAGAAAACAAAACTTTAAAACCCGTTTGGATTGTTGAGACTGCAGGAATGGAAGTAACTATACAGAGCCCATCGGAGTGATAATTTTGCAATGGAAGAGAGCAATTACTATTCTCATAATATCTTTTATAATGCTGAATATTTTCTTGATTGCTAATTTGTGGCTTAGGGAGCAGCCCTACCGGCAGTTTACACTTTCTTCAAGTCAAAAGGCTCAAATTATAGAATCTCTAAAGCAAAAAGGTGTAATCCTCAAGGTAGACATTCCCAGTGAAGGCAGACCCCAGTCCCTTTTGGAAGTAGGCATTCCAAAAGTAAATGAAAGTAGAATTATACAAAACTTTTTTGGCAAAGATACTAAGCCAAACTTTAGCCAAACTCAAGACGGCGGAAGATATTCTCATGGCAATAAGGAACTTATAATCACCGACAGCGGACTTATAACGTATTTTAATAGTGATGATAAAATAATATGGCCAAATTTAACGAGGGAACAAGCAGAAAGGGAAGCACTAAACTTCATGAAAACTCACAAGCTGCTGCCGGAAAATGCAGTTTTAGATAAAGTAACTTATGACCAAGAAAGCAAGGGCTTTTTATTGGAATACATTAACTATCACGATGGGTTTTTTATACAGAACAGCTATGCCACAGTCCTTGTTACACCTTCTGGTATAAAGAGCTACTATCAGTGCTGGCTGGAGCCTTTGGGCTATGTGGGCAAGAGGCGAAGTGTTATTTCACCCCTTGCTGCCATTATGAGGGTAATCAGCGAAACAAATACAGAGGAGCCCATAGTGATAACCCGGATTGAGCAAGGTTATTATTCTAAAGTATATGATGCAGATAGGTGGCAGGCAGCCCCTGTATGGAAAATCCAGCTAGAAGGAGACACGTATTTTGTAAATGCTTATACTGGGGAAATGGAACAGTAACTTGGCGGCATAAGGCCGCTTTTTTTGTATGGTAACTTGCGGAGAATCATTTCCCGGGAAATAGAAAATACTAAAATAATGTCGATAATCCTTAAAGAAGGATAAAGGGATTTAGTGTGGAAATATTATTCAAGGAGATGTGGTGGCGCTATAGCCCCTTTTTAAGATTAAAATTTAGTAAAAAATAATGCAGGAGGATGAAAATGACATCAAAAATCTATTTTGCTGATGCCCGAGCAAAAGGGTATGATTACAAGTACAGCTTTGTGGCGAAATTTGAACAGATTCTAAACATGATTGATTTTAAAGAATTCATTGCTGAGAAAGATTATGTTGCTATTAAGACCCATTTGGGCTCTTATGGCGCGCACCGCATTGTCCGTCCCATCTTTTTAAAGAAAGTGGTAGACAAAGTAAAGGAGGTAGGGGGCAAGCCTTTTGTAACAGATACAGTGAGAATTCCGGGCCTTGAATACTTAGATGTGGCCAATATGGAAGGAATTAATCATTTGTCTGTAGGTGCCCCAGTTATTTTAGCTGACGGCATCTTCGGCAGAGATAGTATAAAGGTGAAGACTGGTCCCATTTTAAAAGAAATAGGAGTTGCATCTGCCATATACTATGCTCCCGCAATGATTGTGGTGTCTCACTGTAAGGGACACATAAGTTCAGGATATGGCGGAGCCATTAAAAATTTAGGTATGGGAGGTATAAGCTGTAAAGACCACTGTGGCGAAGCTGAAAGGGGAAGAATCCACTTTGAGGGGAACCAACATCTAGAGTGGCTTGATGCCAAATGTATACGCTGCAGACAATGCGTTGATGTATGTCCCCATGATGCTATAGAGCTCATTGATGACAGCATAGTTATAGACAAATCCAAATGTGTAAAATGCGCCCGCTGTTCTCGGGTATGTGAAGTTAAGGCACTGGTGGCGCCAATAACTGAAGAAGGTTTTCAAAAAGGCCTTGCTGAATCAGCTTATGCAGTAGTTTCTACCTTTGAGAAGGGAAGAATACTGTACATAAACTTTGTCACTGAGGTACAGCCTGAATGTGATTGCATGCCTATGGCTGATACACCCTTGGTGCAAGATCAGGGGGTCCTTGTTTCCTTTGATCCGGTGGCCATCGATCAAGCTGCCCTAGATATGATAAATAGTGCTGCACCCCTCCCCCAGTCCAAAGCGGCGGATAAAAATGTGAAAAACGGTGATAATATACTTAAGGCCGTGACCGGCAAAAATGCCCAACTTCACATTGATGCAGCCTATGAACTGGGTATGGGAAGTAAAGAATATGAACTCATTACAATTACTGAAAAAGACGTAGAAGAAGGGGAAGGAGAGTAAATTATAGCCGGTCAGGGCCAAAGTTTGCAGGGTAGGTGCAACACATGGAGCAAAACAGCAGGTGGTCCTGGTCGGAAATAAAGAAAATCTTGGCGGTAGCTGTAATCAGCTCCCTTATAGGAGCACTGGCAGCTACCTTTATTACTTCTTCGCTTCTCTATGGCCTGCAGCAGCCTGAACCGGAATTAAAACCACAGACTCATAAAGTAAACCAAACTGCAGAAGCTGTCATACCGGCCATAGCTCGAGAAGTAACGCCGGCAGTAGTTGGCATATCTACAGTTCAAGTGGACTACGATTTTTTTTACAGGCCGGTAGAAACTGAGGCGGTAGGTTCAGGGATAATAGTGGACACAGCAGGATATATCGTTACCAATGACCATGTGGTGGGAAGTGCAGATGAGATTACTGTCTTTCTTTCAGATGGACGAAAATTCAAGGCAACAAGACTCTATAGAGACCCTTCCTTAGACCTGGCTGTAATAAAGATAGAAGCCCCTGATTTAGTTGCAGCAAGACTTGGAGATTCAGACACGGTAGTTGTGGGGGACTTGGCGGTTGCCATAGGAAATCCTTTGGGCCTTAGCCTTCAGAGGACTGTCACCGCAGGAATTATCAGTGCTTTAAACCGAATGGTAGTAGTCAGAGACCGCAGAGGGGAAATATTAATGCAGGATCTCATACAGACAGACGCTTCTATAAACCCGGGCAACAGCGGTGGCCCCTTAGTTAATAGCAAAGGGGAAGTAATCGGCATTAACACCGTTAAAGCATCTCAAGCTGAGGCAATAGGCTTTTCAATACCTATAAACATAGTGAGACCCATTGTAAACAGCATGATAGAAAAAGGCAGATTTGACAAGCCTTATCTTGGCATAGAGGGTATCGACAGAGAAATAGCCCAAGTAATGAATCTAAAGGTAACAGTGGACAGCGGCGTATATGTGGCCAGTGTGGAAAAGGGCAGTCCTGCAGCTAAAGCAGGAATAAAAACAGGGGATATAATAACTAAACTAGCCGATAAAAACCTCTATGGCAAAGCTTAGGCAAGTGATGTACAATCTCGATGTGGGAAAACCGGTAAATATAGAAATTAGGCGCAATGGAGGGATAATAACAAAGACCATTGTGCCCACAAAGGTGCCAACTCCATAAAGTATGAGATACGACATAACCCCCATAGGCAAGTTATTCTAATGCCAGCGACCAAAGGGCCATACACTTGTTTCTGCACCGGGCAGAGTTTTGCAGGCTATTTGACATTCTGATTAAATAGCTGTTAGGATATCCTCTGCAACGCTATACTCATTGGTGTCAGGTAAAAAAATGGCAAAGGCCTTGTGAAAGGACCTTTGTCTTTTTTACTTCAAAAATCGCTTTTTTTTACTAACTTAAGGTTGCAACTTATATTTGACATGGATTTTATAAAAAGTGGTTGACAAAATCACTTTAACACTTTATCATATTAAAGTAGCAAAACAAAAAGAAGATATAGAAAAGGGGAGACCAATGAGAAGGAATGTAAAAAATCTAATTTTAATAATGCTCATTTTGGCTTTGGGGGCGGCCAGTTTGGCAGGATGTTCTAAT
>JAMNZY010000115.1 GCA_023622055.1 Bacillota bacterium | reverse complement strand
ATATTTTGCAAAATCCTATTAATTCTCAAAGGAAAAGGGATTATTGAAATTAATTTAAAGCTGTGTTAAATTTAAATTAGGTATTTAATATAAAGGGTGATGATATGCCCCAAAAAATATGTGTTGTAATACCTGCCTATGATGAAGAAAAAACTATAGGCAATGTGTTAAAGCCACTATCGGCCACCAGAACAATTGATGAAATAATAGTAGTAAGTGACGGTTCCCATGACAGGACGGCAAATATTGCTCGATCCTATAATGCCCGTGTCATTGAATTTGATGAAAACCATGGCAAAACAAATGCCGTCTTGACCGGTGTTAAAAATACCGATGCAGATATAATTCTAATGTTAGATGCTGATCTAATTGGCTTAAAAGAAGAACATATCACAAGTTTATTGCAGCCTGTGATAGATAATAAAGCTGATATGACCATTGGTATATTTGATTCTGGAAGGGGAGCAACTGATTTTGCTCAAAAAATTGCTCCTTTCTTATCTGGTCAAAGGGCCATATGCAGAACTTTTTTTGAAAAACTAGATCAATCTAAAATCACAGGTTACGGAATTGAGATGGCTCTTACATTGATGGCTGAAAGAGAAAAAATGAGAACACAATTTGTATATTTGCCAAATCTAACTCATTTAATGAAAGAAGAAAAAAGGGGAGTATTTCTAGGTTTCTTATCCCGAATGAAGATGTACTTTGACATACTTTTTATGTTTGGCTCTCTAAAATTCAAGTTAAAATTTAATTTCAAATAACTATGGCAAGTGTAGGGGATTATATGACCAATATAACACAGTTAATTAAGGAAAAGGATTTGGATTTGTTTAACCCGGAAGAAAGAAAAAAGCTTTCAAAAGTCATATTTGTTAATAGCAAAGTTTCACTTAAGACAAGAGAAGTTGTTATCTTCTTGCTTTCACAATACAGATTATCAGAGGAGATTTTAAATAAAATCAAAAAAATAATATCTTCATATTTGCCAGGAACTGGGCGCTTTTCAATACAATATGAGATATTAGATGATAATAAAGGCCAAGGGCTTTTAAAAAAAGCCTGGAATGGCCTTTTAAATTACTTATTTTCTAAAGTTCCGGCTTGTAGGATATGGATGCTCAGCAGCCATTGGGAACTAGATGGACAACATTTAAACATTTTCATAGATTCCAGTGGGAAAGAATTCCTGGAAAAACGCAGGATTCATTTGTTGATAGAAAATTATTTTAAGAAATTAGGTTGTACATTGAAGGTCCATTTCCGCGAAAAAACAGAAGAAGAACCGTATGATATTTATGAAGAGGAAAGGGAAATTATCCAATCATTACTTAAGGAAAATGAACAAAAAAATACTGGTAGAAATTTGGATGCAGCTACCCCTAATATTTTAGGAAAGATAATTTCAGGCAACCCTGTTCCTATAGGAAGCAATATAAAGGAGACCAATGAAATAATTTTTTGTGGCCAGGTCTTTCAGATTGAAAAGCGGCAGTTAAGAAACAATACAACTATGCTTACCTTTGGCTTGACAGATTACACAGGCTCCATTGAAGTAAAAGTTTTTATTCCTGAAGAGAAAAAAGCAATTGAAGATAAGATTAAAGAAAATATGTGGCTTAAAATTCGGGGAAAAATAGACCTTAATAAGTATACCCATGAATATGAATTAATTCCCTTTGACATTAATATAGAAAAGCAACCTGAAAGAATGGACAATAGCACTGAAAAAAGAGTGGAATTGCACCTACATACCCGCTACAGTTCAATGGATGCCCTTTGCTCACCTACCGCGGTGCTGAACATGGCGAAAAAATGGGGTCATAAGGCTGTTGCCTTTACAGACCACGGAGTGTTGCAAGCCTTTCCTGAGATCTACGAAGCTTCTAAAAAAATAGGCATTAAGCCCATATATGGTCTTGAAGCATACATATTTGATGATGAAACTCCCGTAATGATATCACCACCTGACATTCCTATAAAAGATGCCACATTTGTAGTTGTGGATATTGAAACAACAGGCCTTTGTTTTGATGCTGATGAGATTATAGAAATCGGTGCTGTAAAGATAGTAAATAACCAGATCGTAGATAGATTCAATACTTTTGTTAAACCAGAAAAACCAGTGCCTGCAAATATTACAAATTTAACAGGAATAACTAATGATATGTTAAAATCAGCGCCGCCTATTGAAAAGGCCCTTCCGTTGTTTATGAAGTTCTTAGGGGATGGTATATTTGTAGCTCACAATGCTTCATTCGATTCAGGATTTATTCGAAGAGACGCTTTAAAACAGCAAATTCCATTTAATAATAAGATACTAGATACCCTGGCCTTATCACGTATAGTTTTTCCTGAATTAAAAAATCACCGACTAGATACTTTAGCTAAAAAACTAAATATAAGGATGGGGTCACACCACAGGGCGGTTGATGATGCAAATACAGATGCCCTTATCTTAAAAGAACTTTTAAAAAATGCAATTGAATTTGGCATAGAGAATCTTTCGCAAATAAACGATTTGTACAAATTACAAAAAGGTGTGTTAAACCTAAGCTCTTATCATGCCACTATTCTTGTAAAAAACCAGATTGGCATGAAGAATTTATATAAACTTGTTTCTATTGCTCATTTAGATTACTTTTACAGACATCCGCGAATCCCCAAGTCTTTACTTCGCGCAAATCGGGAAGGTTTACTCATTGGAAGCGGGTGCCAAGCTGGGGAACTGTTTCAAAGCCTACTCCACTACAGTAATCAGGAAAAGCTGGATAATTTAGTAGAGTTTTATGATTTTTTAGAAATACAGCCATTGCAAAACAATGAATTTTTAATTGAAAATGAAAATGTAAGCGGATTTGAAAGACTAAAGGATTTAAACCGCAAAATATACAATCTGGGGAAAAAAGCAAAGAAGCCTGTAGTCATGACAGGAGATGTACATTTTGTAAACCCAGAGGATGAAATATACAGAAAAATACTTTTAAATGCCCAAGGCTTTAAAGATGCTGATAAAAAATCCAAATTGTACTTTAGAACTACTGAGGAGATGCTAAAGGACTGCCAATATTTGGGGTCTGATATAGCAAAAGAAATAGTAATAAAAAATCCCAATATGTTAGCAGATGAAGTTGAAGAGGACATTAAGCCTTTTCCGGATGGACTGTATCCTCCCAAAATCCCCGGTGCGGAGCAGTCAATTGTGGAAATGACCTATAAAAAAGCTAAGGCCCTTTATGGAGAAAATTTGCCTGCTATTGTAGAGACCAGGTTGCAACGGGAATTAGATGCCATTGTTAACAATGGTTTCGCTGTAATATACCTAATAGCTCACAAACTGGTAACCAAGTCTTTAGATGATGGTTATTTGGTGGGCTCAAGAGGTTCAGTGGGCTCTTCTCTGGTAGCTACCATGTGCGATATTACAGAAGTAAATCCCCTGCCGCCTCACTATTTATGCCCAAAATGCCAAACTTCCATTTTTGTAAAAGATGCTGAAGGAATTGTGGGCCCCGATTTACCTGATAAGAATTGTCCTAATTGCAGAACTCCCATGAATAAAGAGGGTTTTAACATTCCCTTTGAAGTTTTCATGGGCTTTGAGGGAGACAAAGTGCCTGATATAGATTTAAATTTTTCAGGGGAATATCAGGCAACAGCTCACAAATACACTGAAAAACTTTTCGGCAAAAATCATGTATTTAGAGCTGGAACCATTTCTACAGTGGCACAAAAGACGGCTTTTGGCTTTGCAAGAGCATATTTAGAGGAAAGAGGATTAAATGTACCCAGTATTGAAGTTACTAGGCTTGCTAATGGCATTACAGGAGTTAAAAGGACAACAGGTCAGCATCCTGGAGGCCTTATAATAGTTCCAAAAGATAAAGAGATCTATGATTTTACTCCCATTCAACACCCTGCCGATGATAAAACTGCAGGTGTTGTTACCACTCATTTTGAATATCACTCCATCGGGGATAGATTGTTAAAGCTGGACTTATTAGGCCATGATGATCCAACTGTAATCAAAATGCTGGAAGAAGAAACGGGTATTAATGCAAAAGAAATACCATTAGATGATGCCAAAACCATGGAAATCTTCTCGTCCCTCAAACCTTTAGGATTAGATCCTGAGGCTTTAGGGACTACAGTTGGTACATTGGGTGTGCCTGAATTTGGAACAAGGTTTGTTAGACAGATGTTAGAAGATACCAGGCCTACTACTTTTTCTGAATTAGTAAGAATAAGTGGTTTGTCTCATGGCACAGATGTATGGTTAAATAATGCCCAAGATCTAATCAAGAATAATATAGCTACTTTATCTGAAGTAATTGCTACTAGAGATGATATTATGATATATCTAATAGAAAAAGGAATAAATCCCAAAACCGCTTTTAGCATTATGGAAGATGTAAGAAAAGGAAGAGGTCTTAAACCAGAGTATGAAAAACTCCTTACTGAAAATAATAATATTGACCCATGGTTTGTGGAATCCTGCAAAAAAATAAAATATCTCTTTCCAAAAGCCCACGCAGTAGCTTACGTAGTCATGGCTTTTCGAATTGCATATTTTAAAGTACATTACCCAGAAGCATTTTACGCTACCTATTTTACCACCAGGACAGATGATTTCGATGCAGAATTGATTTTGCAGGGACCAAAAGTAATTAAAGAAGCTATAAATGAAATTGAAAAAAAAGATAAGGAAGCTTCTGCCAAAGATAAAAATCTTCTTACCATTTTAGAAGTAGCATATGAAATGTATTTAAGGGGCATCCAGTTTGTTCCCATTGATTTATATAAATCAGATGTAAAAAGGTTTAAATTAACACAAGATGGAATTTTACCCCCTATATCTTCACTGCAAGGTTTAGGAATTACGGCAGCCCAGAACATTATCAACGCAAGACGTAAAGGCAAATTTACGTCCATTGAAGATCTTAAGCGGCGGACTAAAATTACAAAAAATGTGGTTCAGATACTAAAGCAAAACGGTATATTAAATGGTCTTCAGGAAACAGATCAAATAAGTCTTTTTTAGTTGCAATCAATATACAGCTATGTTATAATTTAAAGGTAATAGTAGGATATTATCCGGCGGTTCGACAGATATAGAGTGGGTTGATTCCCACTCTTTAATATTATAAAGTAATCACAATTAATGAAGAGAACCTGGGCACATATGATTTTCATGGGAGTGATGGGCAAGTGTCAAAAAAAGACCTTTTGGCAAATTTATGGGACATAGGTAATAAAGTGGTAGAATCAAAGGGATTTGAATTAGTTGACATGGAATTTGTAAAAGAAATGGGCAACCGCTACTTACGGTATTACATTGACAAACCAGGTGGGATAACACTGGATGATTGTCAATTAGTGAGCAGAGAAATTGAAAAAATTTTAGATGAAACTGATCCGATACCCCACAGTTATATTCTAGAAGTATCTTCACCAGGAATTGAAAGACCTCTTAAACGGGAAAAGGACTTTTTAAGATTCATCGGCTCTTTAGTAGAAATCAAAACTTTTGAAAAAATAGATGGCAAGAAGGTATTTACCGGAACCTTGGAGGATTATTCAGATGGTATTGTCACCATTAAGAATAGTCAAAGTTATTCAATACCTAGAGAAAAGATATCATCTGCAAAGCTAAAATATGAATGGGACGGGGAGTAAGAATGAATGTTGAATTGGTTGAAGCCTTAGCACAATTAGAAAAAGAGAAAGGCATTTCACAGGAAATATTATTAGAAGCTTTAGAAGCGTCACTAATATCGGCCTATAAAAAGAACTACGGTTCATCTCAAAATGTCTCTGTAAACATCGATAGAGATACCGGTGAAGTAAAGGTGTTTTCTAAAAAAGTAGTGACAGATGAAGTAAAAGATTCACTTCTTGAAATTGATATTAATGAAGCAACTAAAATCAATCCTACAGCTAAAATAGGCGATATTATCACTATAGAAGTAACTCCGAAGAAATTTGGCAGAATAGCCGCACAGACAGCTAAGCAGGTTGTAATGCAGCGAATAAGAGAGGCAGAACGTAATTTAATATATGAAGAATTTTCTGGCAGAGAAACTGATATCGTAACCGGCATTGTTCAGAGATTTGACAAAAAAAATGTTATAATTGATTTAGGTAAGACTGAAGTTATTCTTCCTCCAAGTGAACAGACTCCTTCAGAAGAATATGTTCAAGGTGACAGGATAAAGGTTTATATCCTTGAGGTGAAAAAAACAACTAAAGGTCCCCAAATAACTGTATCCCGCTCTCATCCGGGGCTTGTTAAGAGACTCTTTGAGTTAGAAGTACCGGAAATTTTTGAGGGCCTTGTAGAGATCAAGGGGATTTCAAGGGAAGCAGGTTCTAGGACAAAAATTGCAGTACACTCCAATGACGAAAATATTGATCCAGTAGGTGCCTGTGTAGGGCCAAAAGGGTCTAGAGTACAGGCCATAGTTGATGAACTGAATGGAGAGAAAATCGATATAATAAAGTGGGATAAAAATGTAGATGAGTTTATCTCAAATGCACTAAGTCCAGCCAAAGTATTAAATGTTACTTTGGAAGAGGATGCCAAAATTGCCAGAGTAACTGTATCAGAACATCAATTATCACTAGCCATCGGAAAAGAAGGTCAAAATGCCCGACTTGCTGCAAAATTAACAGGATGGAAGATTGACATCAAAAGTCAAGAACAGACCGATGATGATATTGATGATGAAGCAAGAGGGGATGAAAATGCGACGTAAAAAAATACCCATGCGCATGTGTGTTGGATGTAAAGAAATGAAACCCAAAAAAGAATTAACCAGGATAGTTCGCACTGCCGAAGGGACTATTGAAATAGATACAACAGGAAAAAAATCTGGAAGAGGAGCATATGTCTGCAAGGATCAGCAGTGCATCAAAACATCTATTAATGAAAGTCGCCTTTCTAAGGCCTTAAATTTCCAAGTAACAAAGGAAATGGCTCAAAAGCTTCAAGAGGAGTTATTAAATTATGAGTTCTGATGATGTCCTATTTTTATTGGGCATCTGCCGAAAGGCCGGTAAATTAATATCAGGTCAAGACAGTGTGGAAAGGGCCATCAAGGCCAAAAAAATCTATTTAATAATCCTTTCTGAGGATTCATCAGTAAACACAAGAAAGAAAATGAAAAGTTTGTGTTTTAAAGAAAGTATTCCTATGCTTTATTGGGGTCATTCTGATAAACTAGGTAAAGCTATAGGGAAGGGACAGAGAAAAGTTATTGGAATAACCGATAAAGGTCTTGCAAAAGAAATTCAAAGACGAATTAATCTCTTAACGGGGGTGGGGGATATTGACGAAACTACGCGTATATGAACTAGCTAAACAAGCAGGTATATCGAGTAAAAAACTTATTTCCATTTTAGACGATTTGGATATCAGCGTGAAAAATCACATGAGCACCATTGACGGTGATACAGCCAAACTCGTTATGGATCTTATTGAGGAAGAAAGTGGAAAAAGTAAGAAGAAACCTGAGAAAGTTCAGGAAAAGGAAAAAGAAAAAATATCAGGAAAGAAACCAGAAAAAACCACGGAAAAACAACAAAAAACAATAACTATACCGGACAAAATCAGTGTAAGGGACTTAGGCAATTATATGGGAATCGAGCCAGTTAAAATAATAAAAAAGCTCATTGATCATGGCTTAATGGTCAATATAAATGCAGAAATTGATTTTGAATTGGCAAAAAAAATCGCTGGCGAATTTGGATTTGACGCAGTAGAAGAAAAAACCGACAATCAAGATGTCCTACTTGAAGAAGACTGTGATAATCCAGAAGACATGAAGTCCCGTCCCCCTGTAGTTACTGTTATGGGTCATGTGGATCACGGAAAAACTTCTTTGCTTGATGCCATTAGACAAACAAATATAACAAAAAGAGAAGCAGGTGGAATAACTCAGCATATAGGTGCTTCTGAAGTTGAAATTAATGGAAAGAGAATAGTGTTTTTAGACACTCCAGGTCATGAGGCTTTTACCACTTTGCGGGCTAGAGGCGCAAAAGTTACTGATATCGCCATTTTAGTTGTAGCTGCTGATGATGGTGTAATGCCTCAGACTGTAGAAGCCGTAAACCACGCTAAAGCAGCAGGGGTTCCCATAATTGTAGCAGTAAATAAAATCGACAAATCTACAGCCAATCCTGAAAGAGTAAAACAGCAGTTGGCAGAATATGATTTGATCCCTGAGGAATGGGGCGGAGACACAATATTTGTAAATGTTTCTGCAAAAACAGGCGCCGGAATAGACCAACTTTTGGAAATGGTTATTTTGGTCGCTGAAATGGCTGAATTAAAGGCAAACTATAAATGTAAAGCCAGTGGTGTCATTATAGAAGCAAAGCTGGACAAAGGTCGCGGTCCTATTGCTACTGTTTTAGTTCAAAGGGGTACGTTAAAAGTTGGTGACAGTATCGTTGCAGGTATTGCCTATGGAAGGGTAAGGGCCCTATTTAACTCTCATGGCAAAAGGATAAAAGAAGCTGGGCCTTCAACTCCAGTAGAAGTTCTTGGCTTATCTGAAGTTCCTACAGCAGGAGATATATTAAGAGCTGTATCTAGTGAGAGGGAAGCAAAAGCTATTGCCGAAGAGCAAATAAACAAGCAACGTGAAACAGAATTTACAACACCGAAAATATCATTAAATCAATTATATGAAAAACTCCAAAAGGGCGAAGTAAAGGAGTTAAATCTGATTATAAAAGCAGATGTTCAAGGCTCTATTGAAGCATTAAAACAATCCCTGGAAAAATGTTCTACTGAAGAGATTGAAGTTAGAATAATTCACGGTGCTGTTGGTGCAATCACAGAAAGCGATGTAATGCTTGCTTCAGCATCTGATGCTATTATAATCGGCTTCAACGTCAGACCCGATTCCAATGCAAAAAAATTAGCTGAAAAAGAAAAAATAGATATCAGAACTTATAGGATAATTTACGATGTTGTAGACGATGTAAAATCAGCTATAGCGGGAATGCTAGAGCCCGAGTATGAGGAAGTGGTCCTTGGCAGAGCTGAAGTAAGGGCACTGTTTAAAGTTCCTGCAGTTGGTGTTGTAGCTGGGTGTTTTGTGACAGAAGGCAAAATAACTAGAAATTCCAAAATTCGTGTAATACGCGAAGGCGTTGTTGTCTATGAAGGAAAGATAGCTTCCTTGAAACGTTTTAAAGATGACGTGAAAGAAGTCATGAGCGGATACGAATGTGGCATTGGAATAGAAAAATTTAATGATATAAAAGAACAGGATGTGCTGGAAGCTTTTATAAATCAACCTGTTCAAAGGTAATCCTGGCTTGGGGTGAAAATAAAAGTGGAGTTTTCTAGAAACGAGAGAATTGCAGAAGAGATAAAAAAAGTAGTAAGCGAAATAATTAATTATGATTTAAAGGACCCGCGGATTGAAGGATTGATAACTGTTACTAATGTTGACGTTACAAAGGACCTTCGCCATGCAACAATTTTTATCAGTTTTTATGGTGATAATGAGAAGAGAGATACCACCTTTGAAGTTTTACAAAACGCAAAGGGTTTCATTAGATACGAACTAGCAAATAGACTTAGAATAAAATATGTGCCGGAAATATCCTTTAAGTTAGATAAATCTATAGAGTATGGCATTCATATTAGTAAACTTCTAGAAGAACTAAAAAATCCAAATCAAGAAGAAGGTAATTAATATGGACTTGGCTGCTTTTTATGAACTAGTAGAAAAAAACAAAAGCTTCATGATTGCTTCCCATGTTGCTCCAGATGGAGACAGCATTGGTTCAGTCCTAGCATTGACTTTGGCTCTGCAGAAAATAGGAAAAAAGGCAGTGCCAGTAATCAATGATGATATACCGGAAAAGTACAAGTTCTTACCCGGCAGCGACTTGATTGTCAAAGAGACTTCAGCTAATTATGATGTACTTATTGCCTTAGATTGCGGAGATATAGAGCGATTAGGTTTTGATAAACAGTTAAAGGAATATGGGGCCATAGTGGTCAACATAGACCATCACAAAAGCAACAGTTATTTTGGTGATTTAAATTTGGTAGATAGTAATGCATCTTCTGTAGGAGAAATGATATATCAGTTACTTGATGGCAAAGTACAAATCGATTATGACATTGCCTTAAATATATATACATCGATAATTACAGATACTGGTTCAATAAGATACTCTAATACTACTCCTTTATCATTGAAGATTTTGGCCAAATTAGTGGACAAGGGTATAAGACCAGATTATGTCAGTCGCCAAGTTTTTGAAAGGCGTAGTTTGGCCTCTATTAAACTCCTTAAATCTGCTTTAAGCACTCTTGAGATTTTGGCTGATGGTAAAATTGCAAGTCTTCTTATTACCCAAGACATGCTAAAAGTTGCACAAGCCAATGAAGAAGATACAAATGGGATAATTAATTATGCCCGTGAAATAGATGGCGTAGAAGTGGCAGTACTTTTTAAGGAAAATGAAGATTCATTGATTAAAGTGGGTCTAAGATCAAATGAAAAGGTAGACGTCAGTAAAATAGCAGCCAAGTTTAACGGAGGCGGCCATCCACGGGCTGCAGGATGTCAGCTTAGACTTCCATTGAAAGAAACCCAAGAGATTGTCTTAAATGCTGTAAAACTTGCTATAATGGAGGAGACAGGTGAAAGGTGTAATTAATGTTTTGAAACCTCCGGGAATGACATCTCACGATGTAGTGAATTTTTTAAGAAGGCTTTTTCAGATAAAAAAGATTGGTCACAGCGGCACTTTAGACCCTGCTGCAGCAGGAGTATTACCGATTTTTGTGGGAAAAGCCACTAAAGCAATAGAATTTTTTATGGATGATGATAAAGAATATATTGCCGAAATAAGGTTGGGGGTTACTACTGATACTGGCGATTTAGATGGGAATGTTAAAAATATTAGCAAAGTCCAAGTTGATAAAATTCAATTTGAAAAAACACTAAAGCAATTCACAGGAGAAATTTCACAGGTGCCCCCAATGTTCTCGGCAGTACGCTATAAAGGAAAAAAGCTGTATGAATTGGCCAGACAGGGTGTTGTTGTTGAACGTAAACCTAGAAAAGTCAAAATCTACTCCCTGGATTTAATTGACTTCAACCAAGAGACAGCTTTAGTTAAAGTTGCCTGTTCAAAAGGCACATACATCAGGACTTTATGTGAAGATATTGGCAACATCCTTGGCTGTGGGGCGTGTCTATCTTGTTTAATTAGGACAAGTTCTGGTTCTTTTAAAATTGAAAACTCATTGCTCCTGGAGGAAATCCAAGAAGCTGCTGAAAATAACAAATTATGTAAAGTATTACAACCAATAGATAAGTTCTTGCATAAAATGCCTAAAGTGGATCTTCCCTTTGAAGATACTGGTTTTTTTACAAAAGGAAGAATCCTACATGGGGATTTTGATTATTTGAAAAGTGCAGGACATGATTTTGTGAGAGTCTACAGCAACAAAGAGTTTTTAGGTGTTGCAAAGGTAAGAAAAGACAGAGATAAAATCTCTTTACAGGTTTTAAAATCTTTAAAATAATAGGATTGAGGGAAGTATGAAAGTTTACCGTAACTTATCATCTATAAAAATACCAAATTATACTGCCTGCGGTATTGGAAATTTCGACGGCGTGCACCGAGGTCATCAAAAATTAGTTCAAACACTGCTAAAATATTCTAAATCCAGAAATCTGGACTCTTTGATTTTTACTTTTGATCCTCATCCTTCAGCTGTCTTATCTCCAAATAATAGTGTCAAACTTATCATGACACAAAATAAAAAAAGAGAAATAATCGAATCCTACGGTCTAGATCATTTTGTCTTTGCACCTTTTACTGAAGAATTTGCAAAAATGGATTACAAGGATTTTGTATTTAAAGTTTTGATTGAAAAATGTCGCGCAAAGGTTGTTGTCATCGGATTTGATTATAGGTTTGGATACAAGGGCCAGGGAACAGCAGAGAGTTTAAAAAAATTATGTAGCGAAGCAGGAGTTGAAACTGTAATAATTCCTCCTGTAACCTACAAAGGTGAAATAGTAAGCAGCACATTAATCCGTAGTCTTTTGGAAAAAGGCGACGTTAAAAGTGCTGCAAAATTTTTAGGACGGCCTTTTACCGTTGAGGGTTTAGTAGAGCAAGGCAAAGGCATAGGCAAAAGTTTGGGTTTCCCCACTGCAAATATTTCTCTTCCAGAGGAGCTGGTATTACCTGCGAAGGGCGTATATGCAGTCCTTGTATCTTTAAATAATAAGATATATAAAGGTGTAGCTAATTTAGGCACCAAACCAACATTTAACGGAGAAGATATAGTACTTGAAATACATTTATTAGACTTTAGCGGTACTTTATATGGTGAAAGATTAGAGGTATTTTTTATCCAGAACCTGCGCTCTGAGATTAAGTTTGACAATAAATTTACTTTTTTATCTTGTTATGATAAAATTAGTTATGGCAAAAAACCTATTGCTCGGTTACTCGAAGCTCCGACGATTTACTGGGCAATTGGTGTTTTAGTTAAATTAAGGAGGTGAAAGTAGTGACATTAACAAAAGAAGTTAAACAATCAATAATAAATGAATATAAAATTCACGAAAATGATACAGGTTCTCCTGAAGTCCAAATTGCTATCCTGACAAAGAGGATAAACCAACTAACGGAGCATTTGAAACAGCATAAAAAAGATTACCATTCTCGCAGAGGTCTACTCAAAATGGTTGGTAAAAGACGCGCCTTATTGAATTACTTAAAAGAAAAAGATTTGGATCGTTATAAAAATCTCATTGAAAAACTTGAATTAAGGAAATAAAGCGGGGGTTCCCCGCTTAAATTATATAACTTTGATTTGTTTTAAAACCAAAGTTACATAAACTTAGTAAAGGAGGATTGTTTCTTGTATCAATTCAACACAGAAGTAGCTGGTCGCAAATTAATTATAGAAACTGGCAAAGTGGCTCAGCAAGCTAATGGCTCTGTTGTAATTCGGTATGGTGACACAGTTTTACTTGTTACAGCAACTGCGTCAAAAGAACCCCGTGAAGGCGTAGATTTTTTACCCCTAACCATTGATTATGAAGAAAGATTATATGCAGTAGGCAAAATCCCTGGAGGTTTTATAAAAAGGGAAGGAAAGCCTAGTGAGAAAGCCATTCTTTCAGCTAGAGTAATAGACAGACCTTTAAGACCTCTGTTTCCAAAAGATTTTAGAAATGATGTACAGGTGGTAGCTACTGTACTATCCGTAGACCAGGACAACACTCCTGATATTGCCGCCATCAACGGAGCCTCTTGTGCGTTGTGCATATCAGATATACCTTTTGATGGACCAGTAGGAGCAGTGTCAGTTGGTCTAATCGACGGGGAGTATATTATTAACCCCACAGTAGCTCAATCAGAAAAAAGTCGTTTACACCTGACTGTGGCTGGCACCAAAGAGGCTGTGCTCATGGTTGAAGCAGGGGCTGATGAAGTAACAGAAGAAGAAATGTTGAAAGCTATACTCTTTGCCCATGAAGAAATAAAAAAGCTTGTACAGTTTCAGGAGGAAATCGTCAAAGCAGTTGGGAAACCTAAGATGCCAGTGCCCACAATAGAAATTGATCCAGAACTTGAAAGAGCAGTTCGAGAATATGCTACCGATAAAATTTTAAAAGCCATAAGAATCTTTGACAAACAAGAGCGCGAGGCTTTAATTGACGAAATAAATGAAGAAACCCTAGGACATTTTCAGGAAATATATCCAGAAAAGGAAAAAGAAATATCCGATGTCTTATATAATACCTTAAGAGAAGAAGTAAGAAAGATGATCATTTATGAAGGCATAAGACCTGATGGCAGAACCCATGATGAGATACGTCCCATTTCCTGTGAAGTTGGAGTTTTGCCCAGAACTCATGGCTCTGGTTTATTTACTCGAGGTCAGACCCAGGTTCTTACTGTTGCAACCCTTGGAGCCGTTGGAGATGTTCAGATTTTGGACGGCCTGGATATTGAAGAATCGAAAAGATATATGCATCATTACAACTTTCCACCTTATAGCACAGGCGAAACAAGGGTCATTCGTGGGCCTGGTAGAAGGGAAATTGGTCACGGTGCTTTAGCAGAGAGGGCTCTTGAACCAATGATACCTTCAGAAGAAGAATTTCCTTATACTATAAGGCTGGTTTCAGAAGTCTTAAGTTCTAACGGTTCTTCATCCATGGCAAGTGTATGCGGTTCTACGTTGGCGCTGATGGACGCAGGTGTTCCCCTTAAAGCTCCAGTTTCCGGTGTAGCTATGGGATTAATAAAAGAAGATGACAAAGTGACAATATTAACGGATATTCAGGGAATGGAAGACTTTTTAGGAGATATGGACTTTAAAGTAGCTGGAACAGCCAAAGGTATTACAGCAATACAAATGGATATAAAAATAAAGGGAATAGATGAAGAAATACTAAAAAATGCTCTACAGCGCGCAAAAGAGGCCCGCTTGTTCATATTAGACAAAATGCTATCCGTCATTCCCGAGCCTAGAAAAGAGCTTTCACCCTATGCTCCAAGAATATTTACTATCACTGTAGATCCAGAGAAAATTCGGGACATTATAGGGCCAGGAGGCAAAACTATTAATAAGATAATCGCAGAAACCAATGTCAAAATAGATATTGAAGATGATGGAAAAGTTTATATAGCTTCACCTGATGAGAAATTAGGTAAAAAGGCATTGGAAATGATAGAAAAACTCACTCAAGATGTGGAAGTTGGTAGAATATATTTGGGCAAAATATCCAGGACAACTAATTTTGGTGCTTTTGCAGAAATACTGCCAGGAAAAGAAGGATTAATTCACATTTCAAAGCTGTCTAACGAGAGGGTAAGAAGGGTAGAAGATGTGGTAAAAGTAGGCGATGAAATCCTGGTTAAAGTAACTGATATCGATAAACAAGGTAGGATAAATTTGTCTCACAAAGATGCCATTGGCGATGTAAATATGAAAAAACACAATCAGGCATAAACCGGATATCGGTTTATGTTTTTTATTGTCATAAAATATCTCTTTCTAAATAATATTTATTAAAAACACAAAAGGAAGGGATATTATTATGACATTTTATACTTTTAAAATATCCAAAAAAGTTTTAAGTTTAGCTGTATTTTTAGTTCTCGTAATCACATGGGTTTTCTTAAAACCGTCACATTATCATATTCAGGTTTTTGGCAATTATAAACCTATTTACCAAGGTAGAGACGACAAAAAAGTTATGGCTTTTACATGTAATGTGGCCTGGGGAAATGAATACATACCGTCCCTTTTAGAAATTTTCAATGAAAAAAACGTAAAAGCCACGTTTTTTATAGAGGGCCGATGGGCTGAAAAATATCCGGATTTATTGAAACTGATTTATGAAAAGGGTCACGAAATAGGTAACCATGGATATAGTCATGCTCATCATGCCCAGCTTTCTTATGAAGAAAATTTAAATGAGATAAAAAAGGCCGAACAGGCTATTGAAAATATATTAGGCATAAAAACAACACTTTTTGCACCGCCCTATGGGGAATTTTCTGAACTAACCCTTAAAGCTGCAAACTCCATGAATTATCGCCTGATTATGTGGACTATAGATACCATCGATTGGAAAAAACCAGGTGTAGATTACATAGTAAATAAAGTTTTAAGTAATGCAGGAAATGGAAAAATTGTACTAATGCACCCTACTGAAGATACGGTGAGAGCAATGCCAACTATCATCGATAATTTGCATAGGGAGGGTTTTAAGATAACAACCGTCAGTCAATTGCTGTCTGGAGAATGAAAAAGTTGAAAACAAGCTTTTTTTCATGTATACTTTATTTAAACAAAAATAGAAAGGTAATAAACATGATAAATCCTACTTGTTGGGTTGATGTAGATTTAGATAAAATATCGGAAAATGTAAAAAATATAAAAAAGTACCTGGGCTCCACTAAACTATTGGCAGTAGTCAAAGCAAATGCTTACGGCCACGGCCTATATCCAGTAGCCTATTCTGCCGTTGAAAGTGGGGCTGATTATCTAGGTGTTTCTTCTTTAGAAGAAGGTATTTTTTTGCGAAAAAAAGGGATAAGCCACCCGGTATTGATTTTAAATACAATTTTGCCCGAACAAGCAGAAGCCGTGTTAAACTACGACTTAACAGCTACTGTTTGTTCTTTTGATGTTGTACAAGCTTTAGATGAGGCTGCTGCGATACAAAACAAAAAAGCTATAGTCCATGTTAAAGTGGATACCGGCTTTGGTAGATTTGGGGTACTACCTGAACATGCTGATGAAATGATTCGGGTTATTGTTTCAAACTTTAAAAATATTTTTGTGGAGGGCTTATATACACATTTTTCTACAGCGGCAAATGAAAAGGTTACTCGCAAACAGTTTAATCTATTTTTATCAATTATAAAAACTCTTAAAGAGCAGGGCTACGAAATTCCGCTAAAACATGCTTGCAACAGTTTAGCAGCACTCAATTATCCGGACATGCACTTGGATATGGTCCGAATTGGAAACTTAATGTATGGTCTTGCACCATCAAAAGACCTCCAAATAACCAATCCTTCAAAGATATGTTCAAGAATAGTGTTTTTAAAAAACCTGCCCAAAGGTCATTATATCGGCTATGGCAATAGATATAAAACAAAGCGGCCCACCACAGTAGCAGTGGTTCCCTTTGGGTATTATGACGGTCTTGACGTTGTTGTATCTCAGCCCAATGGTTTTTTGGATAGCATTAAAAATTTTATTAAGCAGATTTTAATTAATCTAGGAATCAATAATTCAAGTAGAAAGGTTAAAATTAACGGAGCATCGTGTAATATTCTGGGCAAAATTAGCATGCAAAATTGTATTGTAGATGTGACAGATATAAAAGATAATATATTTGTGGGCGATGTGGTAGAATTCAATGCTAGACGAGTGAACCTATCACAGAGTATTACAAGGATTTACCACAGAGCTGGCCAGATATTATTTGAAGATGATATTGCTTTTACCGAAAACAATTCTAATTTAGCTCCTACTGCCCATCAAAGGAGAGAAACATCAATTGGATAAGACAATAAAAATTTTTGTGTCTAAAGTAAATGGCGCTGAAGATATTCCTCTGCCTCAGTACATGACCGAGGGAGCCTCAGGAATGGATTTAGCGGCAAATGTGGCAGAAAATATTTACCTTGAACCTGGTGAATTTAAAGTCATACCTTGTGGCATCAAACTTGAAATTCCAATGGGCTTTGAAGCTCAAATTAGACCAAGAAGCGGTCTTGCTGCTAAATATGGAGTCACAGTGCTCAATAGTCCGGGAACCATTGACTCTGACTATAGAGGGGAGTTAAAGGTTATCTTAATAAACCACGGCAAGGAAAAATTCGAGATAAGGAGAGGTGACAGGATAGCTCAGCTGGTAATTTGTAAAGTTGAAAAGGCAGAAGTAGTCCAAATTAGCGATTTAAGCGAGACAATTAGAGGAGAAGGCGGTTTTGGCCATACGGGAATATAATATCACTGCATTTTTTTACCTCCTTATTCATAAAATATATGGGAGGTAGGAATATGCGGTTAAGTGAATTGGGCGGCAAAGAAATAATAAATCTTTTTAACGGTGAAAGACTGGGTATAATTAATAACTCTGATTTGGTTTTCGATGAGTCTACAGGAAAAATTCATTACTTGTTAATACCCAAAAAAAGAACCCCCTTTTTTATCTTTGGAGAAAGGGCAAAAGCTGAAGTTGCTTGGGATGCTATAAAAAAGATAGGACCTGATATTATTATTATAGACATGGAAGATCACGGCCACAAAAAATATAAGGATTTTACAAGAGGCAAAAATTTCACTTGAGTTGTCGGAGGTGTTTTTTTATTGTCGAAAAATGGACGTAACAAATTACTCATCATCCCCTTAGGGGGGATGGGTGAAATTGGCAAAAACATGACAGTTATTCAATACGGAAAAGAAATGTTACTTATTGACTCAGGCTTGATGTTTCCTGAGGAAGAAATGTTAGGAATAGATATGGTAATTCCAGATATAACATATCTAGTAGAAAATAAGGAATATATAAAGGGAATTCTTTTAACTCATGGCCATGAAGATCATATTGGAGCTCTCCCTTATGTACTTCAGCAGATAAATGCACCCCTTTACGGGACTAAATTAACTTTGGGACTTGTGGAAGTTAAGCTAAAAGAAGCTAAGCTGAAAAAGAATATATCTATGAATGTGGTAAAACCCCCTGCATCTGTCAATATAGGTAGCTTTACCGTGGATTTCATAAGGGTAAATCACAGTATCCCTGATTCAGTAGGCTTTGCCATTCATACTCCTGTTGGCATAGTTTGTCATACCGGAGACTTTAAATTGGATCAAACACCTGTTAACGGTGAAAAGGCAGATCTTCACAAATTTGCAGAACTGGGGTCAAAAGGAGTCCTTGTGCTGATGTCTGACAGCACCAATGCTGAGCGGGAAGGCTATACCATGTCTGAAAAAGTCGTGGGAAACACCATTGAAGATATTTTTAAATCCATCTCAGGTCGTATCATTGTAGCAACTTTTGCATCAAATATTCATCGCATCCAGCAGATTTTTGATGCTGCTTACAGAAATGGCCGAAAAGTTGCAGTGATAGGCAGGAGTATGGTTAATGTAGTCAATATTGCTCTCGAGCTAGGCTATCTTTCCATACCAAAATCATTATTAGTAGACTTAGACGAGATAAACCGATTGCCAAAGGAAAAAGTAGTGATAATTACCACAGGCAGTCAAGGTGAGCCTATGTCTGCTTTGACCCGAATGGCTATGTCTGAACACAAGAAAGTTGAGATTATGCCCGGAGATACAGTTCTAATTTCAGCAAGTCCCATACCAGGCAATGAAAAATTTGTAGCAAGGACTATAGATCATTTGTTTAAACGCGGGGCCAATGTCATATATGAGGCCATATCTGGTGTCCATGTTTCAGGTCACGCCAGCCAAGAAGAATTAAAACTCATGCTAAATCTCGTGAGACCTAAATTTTTTGTTCCAGTTCACGGAGAATACAGGCATCTCATACACCACTCAAAGCTGGCAATGGAGGTAGGAATTCCTGAAGAAAACATTTTCATTGCGGAAAATGGAAGAGTCTTGGAATTCACCAAGAATTCCGGCAGGATGGCAGGCAAAGTCACTGCAGGCAAAGTCCTTGTTGACGGGTTAGGAGTTGGAGATGTAGGGAATATTGTTCTCCGGGATCGGAAACAGCTTTCACAAGACGGCATTTTAATCGTAGTTGTTACAATAGATAAGGAAACCACTGAAGTTGTAGCAGGTCCTGATATAATTTCAAGAGGTTTTGTGTATGTAAGAGAATCTGAAGAGCTTATGGAACAAGCTCGGGAAAAAGTTAAACAAGCATTAAACAAATGCCAACAAGAAGATATAAGAGAATGGTCAGCTATAAAATCTCAAGTAAGAGAACATTTGGGCAAATACCTATTTGAACTGACCCGCAGGAGACCAATGATATTGCCAATAATTATGGAAGTATGACATTTATTGTCATACTTTTTTTTTGAATATTTATCATAAAACATCAAAGAATAAAAACAAACCATATGGAAGGATGATTTAATGACAGGGCAGGAAAGTCAGAATATGCTAACTCCAACAAATACAGATACAAGTACATTACAACAACTGGGTCAGTTAGAATTGCCAAAAATGGAAAGTAACTTTCATTCAATTACTATTGTGGGGCAAATTGAAGGCCATTTGGTGCTGCCGCCACAAAACAAAACTACCAAATATGAACATATTATTCCCCAATTGGTAGCAATAGAACAGAACCCTAATATTAAAGGTTTACTTATCATTTTAAATACGGTAGGGGGTGATGTGGAGGCAGGTCTTGCTATTGCCGAAATGATTGTTAGTATGACTAAGCCCACTGTGTCTTTAGTTCTGGGAGGAGGCCACAGCATCGGTGTTCCAATAGCTGTCGCCAGTGATTATTCATTTATTGCTGAAACAGCAACTATGACTATTCACCCAATACGACTTACCGGTCTTGTAATAGGTGTTCCCCAGACATATGAGTATCTGGATAAAATGCAAGATAGAGTCATTAATTTTGTCATAAAGCATTCCAAAATTGACGAAAAAACTTTTAGAGAATTAATGTTTAGCACTGGTAAATTGGCAAGAGATATAGGAACCGTATTAGTTGGTTCAGACGCAGTGAAATGTGGTTTAATTGATGAAGTAGGTGGAATAGGACAAGCTGTAAAGAAACTGCAAGAATTGATAAATTACGGATAAGGTGATTTAATTGTTACTATATACATCAATGCCCATAGAAATGGTTCTAGAAGGAATGGATAAAAAATATGAATATAAAGAAATAGAAATAGGAGGAGTAAAGCTAGTTATAGAACCCATTGGAGTAAATCAGGGAAAGATAGTTCAACTTCTCAGTACAAATCCTCAAGATTTTTTAAATCCAAATTTTGCACCAGGTAAAATAATAAATTTTTCTGCAAATTAGGCCTTAAGGCCTTTTTTATTTGATTTAGAAAGGATTTTTACAAAAGATGGAGAATAAAATTATTGAGGTGTAAGACATGGGAAAAACAAATAGCAATATAAAAAATGATATTCGCTGGGAAATTAAAGGTCTTCTCTTAATTAGCTTTGGTCTTCTTGGAATATTTTCTATATACACAAATGCTGTTGGAGTAATAGGAATATTTATCAGCAGAAATTTAAAAGGTCTATCTGGGCAAGCAGCAGTGTTGATACCTATTATAATAATGATGTTAGGCGCATACTGCTTATATCATAAAAAAAAGCCAAATATTTCTGTGAGAATAATCGGCATCATAATTATTTTTACTGTAATAGTTTTTTTATTTCATTTGCACGTTCATGCCAGCATACTTGATATGGGTTTCTTAGATAGAATGAGAAAAAGTGCTGATTTTGGTGTTGAAGGCCGTGGAGGCGGAATTCTCGGCGAAATTGGTTTGTCATTACTTATCAGCATTTTTGGCACCACAGGTTCTACCATTATTATGATTACTCTTATTCTCATTGGCTTAATTCTATCCACTGGCAAATCAATAATAACTTTAATGAGAAAAATCAAACTGCCTGCTAAAAACGAAAACATTACTATAAATCAATCAAGTGAAAGTGAAAAGATAAAAGTTGTAAACAACATGGCCCATGACGGCTATTCTACCCACAGTGAAATGGTAACAAAAGACTCTGAAAGTTTGTTGCAACAGCAAAAGGAAGAAAAAGAAAAAGCAAAGCCTGCTCAAGACCTGGAACCTAGTGATACAATAATTATTAATGATAATACTGTGGATGAAAAGGAATACAAATTTCCACCGTTATCATTGCTTCGCAAAAATTCCGCCAAACAAAAGGGTTTTTGTGAAAAAGAGCTTTTAAACAGTGCGCGAGTTCTTGAAAACACTTTAAAAAGTTTTGGATTGCAGGCAAAAGTCATTCAGGTAAATTGCGGTCCTACTATTACAAGGTTTGAAATACAGCCAGCACCTGGCACTAAGGTGAGTAGGATTGTCAATTTAGCTGATGACATTGCCTTGAGTTTAGCTGCACCTGATATTAGAATCGAAGCCCCAATTCCGGGGAAAGCTGCAGTTGGGATAGAAGTGCCAAATAAAAGCAAGTCTTTGGTAGTCTTACGGGATGTGTTAGAATCCGTTAAATTTAATAAATCTACATCCAAATTGACGGTGGCCCTCGGCATGGATATAAGTGGAAATCCCATAGTTGCCGATCTTGCAGAAATGCCCCATCTTCTAATCGCTGGAGCAACAGGTTCCGGGAAAAGTGTTTGCATCAATACAATAATTTCTAGTATTTTGTACAAAGCACTTCCCAGTGAAGTAAAAATTATGATGATTGACCCAAAAGTTGTGGAACTTGCTGTTTATGATGGCATTCCTCATTTGATCACACCTGTAATTACCGACGCCAAAAAAGCTGCTGCAGCTTTAAATTGGATGGTTGCTGAAATGGAGAGAAGATATCAAACCTTTGCTGAAGAAGGCGTTCGAGATATAACCAGGTACAATGAATTGAATTCTGATAAACCCATGGCAAAAATATTAGTTATTATAGATGAATTGGCAGATTTAATGATGATTTCTCCCAGAGAAATTGAGGATAGCATATGTAGGCTTGCCCAAATGGCAAGAGCAGCCGGCATACATTTAATTGTAGCCACACAAAGGCCTTCAGTGGATGTAATAACAGGTCTTATCAAAGCTAATATTCCATCCAGAATTTCCTTTGCAGTTTCATCTCAAGTGGATTCTAGAACTATTTTGGACATGTCCGGTGCAGAAAAACTGCTGGGTAAAGGAGATATGCTTTTCTATCCTGTAGGAGCTTCTAAACCTATCAGAATTCAGGGAGCATATATTTCCGAAGAAGAAGTAGAAAAGCTGGTTAATTACTGTAAAAAACAAAAAGAACCTATATACGAAAAGAATCTTTCTGACTTTGACGAAATTGTAGTGGAAAAAGGCCATGAAGAAACCGATGAATTATTCGATGAGGCAGTAAAAGTCGTATTAGACAGTGGCCAAGCTTCTATTTCCATGCTTCAGCGGCGGCTAAGAGTAGGATACGCTAGAGCAGCTAGACTTATAGATGAAATGGAACAACGGGGCATCGTAGGTGGTTACGAAGGCACTAAACCTAGAGAGGTGTTGATTAGCAAAGAGCATTATGA
>JAMNZY010000237.1 GCA_023622055.1 Bacillota bacterium | reverse complement strand
AAAGAGCTAATTCCCTTTACCATCTGCTGAGCAATGATTGCAAGGGGAAGGTCAAGGTACAAAAGAGTAAAAAAGGATGAGAGCGCCACTGCATAAGCGATGGGAAATCTTAATATTATCATTAAGATAAAACTGCCTATCAATATTCTAATTGCCATAATATCTGTACCCATTACCTCACCTCATTCGGAAAAAACTTTTTAATGTTATTTAGCAAAACCTCTATTTGGAAAATAAACATAGCCACTCCTGCTACTGGAATAGGAAGATACATCCAAAATCTCGAGACAGTGGGCATGCTAACATAGGTTCCCTTTGACCCGATTTGTACTGCATATCTCCAACCTACTACCATCATAACTACGGCCAATACTAAGACAGCAATATCAGAGACAATATCTAAGAAAATTACTAATTTTTTTGGCAGGTACTTATCAAAAGCTGTCATGCGGATGTGTGCCTTTCTTCTGATAGCTAGAGCAGCTGAAAGAACTGCCATATAAGCCATTAAAGTTAAAATTATTTCTTCACTCCATGCTGGAGAAGGTACAAAAGAAATGTACCGCCCTGCTACAACTATTGATGCAATAAGAATGTCAGCTATTAAAAGTAGTTTACATAAGAAAAGAAAAATCTGGTATGCCATATCATATGCTGGTTTCAATTTTTCAATGGTATTAAAAAATTTAGACATATTTTTCCTCCTTGAAGGTTAGGGCACAAAGGCTATATGCCTATGTGCCCTAAGCAACCGTAATTGAAGCTGTTCAAGAGCTATTGCATGTCAAGAATTTGTTGATACAAATCTTTATAATCTGCTGTTGCAGAAGAAATAACATCTTTACATGCTTCCTGCCAAGGTGTAATGTCATTAACTTCTATAACTGTAACGCCTTCTGCTCTCAACTCTTCTAGAACTTTATTTTCGGTTTCCTCGGAAATCTGTCTGTTAAATTCTGATGCATATTTACCTGCCTCTATAAGAATGTTCTGCTGTTCTTCTGTAAGCTTATTCCAAGCCTCATCTGTAATAATTACTTGGATTGCACCAAGGGTATGGCCATCAAGAATAAGGTAAGGTGCAACTTCATGGAATGAATTGGCTTTGTAGTTGACAATAGGCTGTTCAGCGCCGTCAACCACACCTGTTTGCAGTGCTGAATAAAGTTCATTAAAAGACACAACCGTGGGTATAGCGCCAAGCCCTTCCACCATACCGGTCATAACAGGATCAATTGATACTCTGAGCTTCAAGCCTTTTAAGTCTTCGATACCTTTAATGGGCTTTACTGTAAAGAAATGACGGAAGCCTTCTTCACCATAGAACAAGCCTCTGACACCACTGCCGTTAACATGAGGTTCCAGCAGGAATTCTTCAGCTAAATCAGAAGCGGCAAAGTTCCAGAAATGATCGCGGCTTGCAAATGTAAAAGGAATGGAAAGCAACATTGATTTTTCTCCACCATAGCTTGTGAGAGAAAATGCAGATATGCGGGCCATGTCAATTGTTCCACCGCCGCCTAGCATTGTATCCAGCACATCATTTTCTGCTCCTAAAACTCCACTTGCCTGGATATCAATCAAGATTTGACCATTTGAAAGCTCTTCCACTTTTTCTTTAAAGGCAACTGCTGTTTTGCCAACTATCGAATCTATTGGATTAACTTCTGCATAAACCAGCGTAATAGGTTCCGCTGCAGCTTCTCCTTGCTGCTCACCTTGTTCCTGTCCATTTTCTGGTTTTTGTGTGGTGCCACAGCCAGCCAGTGCAACAAAAACTAAAACAAACACAAGAGATAGCGCCAAAAATCTAAAATCCCTTTTCATTTCTTTTCCCCCTAATTACAAAATGTTTTTAAATGATGCACTTCGCTAAATATGCCTACTTTAAGTAATAAACTTCCCCCCTTTCTGTGTAAATCGCTTTCTAAAGTAAAGACTTTACTCAGTAAGGTGAGGTTTGGTAAATACATAAAGCACAAGGCACTATTTCCTTTTAAATGGCAAGTCTAGGAAGTGAGGTGTTTCTAGTTTTCTTTATATTTCATCTCTTGTGAATCATCATACTAGACTTGCTTACATACTACCACATCAGCATACTGGTTGGTTGTCAATAATATTTTATAATATTTTATATTTCGCATTGCTCTGTACGTTTGCAGTATTTGCTATAGGTACCAATCTTTGATGATTATGAATATTCTCTGTAATATGTTCCTGAAACAAAAAAAACAGCTTCCGTGTATAGTTACACTTGAAGCCGTTTTTACTGGTACCTTTGTAATAGATTTCATCATTTGTTAGTTGAATCCATTTTAAAATACTCAGGGTGCTTTTCTTTTAAGTAAGACATGTCAAAAATTACCCTGGTAAGGTGTTCTTCCATAAGTTTTGCCGACAGTTCCTTATCTTTATTTTTTATCGCCTGAAGTATTTCTTTGTGTTCATTAACAGTTACTTCCATATCCATTTCTGCCATGACGCTTTTTATGAGATTATACGTCATTTTTTTGCCACAGGCTGTAAACAAAAATTCATGGAAACTGTCATCAAGAGAAAGTAGATACTTGTAATTTTTTTGACTGACACAGGCCTTTTGTAACGTAAGATTGTTTTCCAGAAAGATAATATCTGTATCTGAAAGTACATCACAGCATAATTGTACAACGGCTTTTTCCACTGCACATCTCATAAAACGAGTTTCCTCAACAATATCCATATCAATAGGCGAAATATATGTTCCCTTCTGAGGATATATTTCTACCAAAGATGCTCTAGACAGCTCTATAAAGGCTTCTCTCACCGGTGTGCGACTTACTCCCAATGCTTCCGCAATTTCATTCTCGCTCACTAACTGACCTGGCTTTAAATTTAAATTTATAATATTGTGGCGCAAAACTCGCATAGCATATTCTCTAGCGTATTCTCTTTTTTCTCTCTCTAACTTCTCAAACATAATTTTCCCCTATCTCTTTTCATTTCTTTTAAATTATACTGGCATATCTATTATTATATCAAGTAGAAAGATATTTTCCACACTGGTTTATACTATTTGTTTTATCAATTATGCTACACCCAATTGGTATGGAAAATCCCTTCCTTGTCTATTCTCTCATAGGTGTGAGCACCAAAATAGTCTCGCTGAGCTTGAATTAGGTTTGCAGGCAATGTCTCCATGCGATAGGAATCATAGTAAGCCAGAGCAGAGCTAAAAGAAGGTGTGGGAATTCCGTTTAAGGCTGCTGTGCTCACTACACGGCGTAAGGCTCCTTGGCAGTTTTCTAGGCTCTGTTTAAAATAAGGTGCCAAGAGTAAATTTTTAAGTTCAGGGTTTTCCTCATATGCCTGTTTTATTTTATCTAAAAACTGTGCCCTGATTATACAGCCGCTTCTCCAGAGAAGGGCTATATTGCCTAGATTTAAATTCCAATTGTATGTTTTTGAAGCCTGAGCCATCAGGTCAAAGCCTTGGGCATATGAACAGATTTTAGACGCATACAGTGCCTTTCGTATATCTTCTATAAATTGGATTTTATTGCCTTCAAAGAATGGGCTTGGACCTCTCAGCACTTTGGATGCTTCTACACGGTCTGCTTTTGCTGCTGACATATATCTTGCAAAGACAGCTTCAGCTATAGTTGGGGCTGGGGTGCCAAGGTCTAAAGCCTCCTGGGAAGTCCATTTTCCAGTGCCTTTTTGCCCTGCTTTATCAAGTATTAGATCCACAAGGGGCTTTCCTGTTTCTTCATCGACTTTTCCCAATATATCTGCAGTTATCTCTATCAGATATGAGCTGAGCTCACCTTTGTTCCAGTCTGCAAAGATTTCTTTCATTTCAAAAGCTGACATGCCGAGGAGTTCTTTCATGATAAAATACGCTTCACTTATCAGCTGCATGTCGCTGTATTCTATGCCGTTGTGAGTCATTTTCACAAAATGACCGGCACCGTCTGGCCCAATATAATCACAGCAGGGAGTTTGATCAGGTGTCTTTGCAGATATATCGATAAAAATCTTGGATATCTGCTGCCAGGCATCTTTCGAACCACCAGGCATGATGCTGGGCCCTTTTAGAGCTCCCTCTTCTCCACCGGAAACTCCTACGCCCATAAAATATATTCCTTTTTCCTCAAGTTCTTTTGCCCTTCGCATTGTGTCTTTAAAATAGGAGTTTCCACCATCTATGATAATATCTCCCTTTTCCACCAAAGGTACCAATTGGGCTATTACTGCATCTACTGGGGCTCCCGCTTTTACCATGAGCATAATTTTTCGAGGTTTCTCAAGGGATGATACCAGCTCTTCTAAAGAAAATGAGCCGTGAATTTTATCATTATCTTTGGCGGTCTTTATAAACTCTTGGGTTTTTTCAGGAGTTCTGTTGTACACTGAAATATGATATCCTTTGCTTGCAACATTAAGTGCAAGGTTTTGCCCCATAACTGCAAGACCTATTAGGCCTATGTCAGATTTTTTCATGATAACCATCCTTTCGGCTTTTAATTTATCAGCCACGTTACAAGTGCCGGGTTATTTAAATCTGTCTTTTATTTGTTATAGCATATTTTTTAGCACGTCCTCAAGGGCACGTTTTTATGTAGACTTTCAGTACGTGGTTGTTTTGCTTACATACTACCATTTTAATATTCCGTCTGTCAATGCCGTTGTTGCCACACACTAATAAATCCAAGCTTTCCCCCGGGCACAAATATTAGAAATTTGTCATAGTTTTAGATGTTTTATAAAAATAAAAAACGGTTTCTAAGATTTGTGGAAACCGTTTTATTTAATATTTATTTTAAAGTTCGCCTTAAAAACTCCCTGGTCCGTTCTTTTTTTGGATTATTAAAGATTTCCTCAGGACT
>JAMNZY010000075.1 GCA_023622055.1 Bacillota bacterium | reverse complement strand
TCTTTGGCAGAAGGAGCACCTATTGTAAAAAGAGAGAGCAAAAGACCTGACTACTTAGACAATTTAAAGGTGGATTTATCAGAGATTCCTGAGCCGGAAGATTTAAATGAAGTGCTGTTGAAACTGTTTGATTTGCCTAATATTGCAAGCAAAGCTTTCGTATATAACCAGTTTGATCAAACTGCTGGCACCAATACGGTAGTTTCCCCAGGCTCTGATGCTGCTGTACTTAGAATAAAGGGCACCAAAAAGGGCATAGCAGTATCCATCGATGGAAAAGGTTACTATTGTTACCTTGATCCGTATGAAGGAGGCAAACAAGTTGTAGCTGAAGCTGCTAGAAATTTAGTGGTCACTGGTGCCAAACCATTAGCCTTAACTGACGGTTTAAACTTTGGCAATCCTGAAAAACCAGAAGTCTATTATCAGTTTGAGGAATGTGTAAGAGGCATATCGGAAGCCTCCAAAAGTTTAGGGATACCTGTCATCAGCGGCAATGTGAGTTTTTATAACGAAGGCAGGGAAACAGCGGTATATCCTACACCTATTGTTGGCATGGTGGGAGTTATAGACGATGTGGACAAACACTGCACTATGGAATTTAAAAAACAGGGAGATTTAGTGGTACTTATCGGTGAAAACACCGATGAGATAGGGGGCTCCATATATTTAAAAGAAATTCTTAACATCGTGGGAGGCCCAGCGCCTAGATTAAACCTGGACAAGGAACAAAGTGTACAGAGCTGCTGCCTCAAGGCTATAGAGCTAGGTTTAGTTCATTCTGCCCATGATGTGTCAGATGGAGGATTAGCCGTTGCTCTAGCTGAGTGCTGCATGGCGGGCAATTTAGGTTTTGAAGGAGAAATAGATACCCATCTTAGACCTGATGTACTTCTCTTTGGGGAAGGTCAGTCCAGGATAATTTTAAGTCTGCCTAAAGAAAATCTATCAGCTTTAGATGAACTTGCAAAGGAAACGAATGCAAAGGTGTGTGTGCTGGGAGTTGTAAAGGGAGACAATATAAATATCCAAGTAAAGCACCAAGGCTATGTTGTAGGAAAAATAGATGTAGCTTTAGATAAAATTGCCGAAATATCAAATAATGCCATAAAACGGAGAGTGGAAAATGGACGACAAGTTTAAAGAAGCATGTGGAGTTTTTGGCTTATATAGGATAAAGGAAGATGAGGCTCTAGGTCGCAGCATTTTTTACGGTCTTTATGCACTACAACATCGGGGCCAGGAAAGTGCTGGAATAGCTGTAACTTCAGGCGATGGTATTAAGTATCATAAAGAAATGGGCCTGGTCTCAGAAGTGTTTAATGATGAGATACTGGATAGTCTCAACGGCCGCATAGGTATAGGCCATGTACGCTACAGCACTAATGAAGCCAATACTCTTATCAATGCTCAACCTCTTGTAGTTCGTTATAAACAAGGTTCTTTAGCAGTTGCCCATAACGGCAATTTAATAAATGCCCCAGAACTCAGAAAAGAATTGGAAGAACAGGGCGTAGCCTTTCAGACAGAAATAGACAGTGAAGTCATCGCTTTTTTAATAGCTAGGGAGCACTCAGAGAATATTTCAAGGGCAGTAGAAAAATGTATAGAAAAACTAAAAGGCTCTTACGCTCTTGTAATTATGACTGAGGATACTCTGATAGGTGTAAGGGATCCTTATGGCATTAGACCACTGTGTCTTGGAAAAAAGGATGATTCCTATGTCTTAGCATCGGAAAGCTGCGCCCTTGATACAGTTGATGCCAAATTTATCAGAGATATAGAGCCTGGTGAAATTGTAGTTATAAACGAAGAGGGTATAAAGAGCATTAAAAAAGAACAAAAGAGTTCTTCAGCTTCTTGCATCTTTGAATTTGTATATTTTGCAAGGCCTGACAGCACTATTGATGGCAGAAATGTTCACATGGCACGCTATCAAGCTGGCAAGTTCCTTGCTGAGGAACACCCGGTAGATGCGGACTTAGTTATAGGGGTGCCTGATTCGGGAACCGTATCTGCCTTAGGGTATGCAGAAGCTGCGGGGATTCCCGTTGGCATAGGGCTTATAAAAAATCGATATGTAGGTAGGACATTTATAAAAGCTACCCCCAGCTCCAGGGCAATTGGGGTTAAACTTAAGCTAAATGCCGTAAGAGAAATTGTCCGGGGAAAGCGCTTGGTAATGGTGGATGACTCAATTGTAAGGGGCACGACCAGTGGCATGATAGTAAATTTGTTAAAGGAAGCCGGGGCAAAAGAGGTTCACGTTCGAGTGAGCTCACCACCTATTGTACACTCTTGTTATTTTGGCATAGATACTTCTTCACGTAAAGAACTCATCGGGGCTCAGCGGAGGATAGAGGAAATCCGAGAGCATATAGGTGCTGACAGTTTAGGTTATCTCAGCTTAGAAGGATTAATCAAAGCAACTGGCTTATCGGCAGATAAATTTTGCACAGGTTGCTTTACTGGTGTATATCCCTTTGGTGTGCCCCGCCAGGGAAAACGGTATGTATTTGAAAAGCGGTAGAGAAGAAAAGGAGGTGTTTATAGTTGGAAAAATTGACATATAGAGATGCGGGTGTGGATGTGGATGCAGGCAATCGGGCAGTAAAGCTGATAAAAGGTTATGTGAAAAGCACTTTTCAGCCTGGAGTATTAGGAGAATTGGGCGGATTTGGTGGCTTTTT
>JAMNZY010000013.1 GCA_023622055.1 Bacillota bacterium | reverse complement strand
AGATAAAAGCCAAAAAACGCCTATAATTGCCAAAAATCGCAAGTCATAAGATTAAAGCTTAGCAGCAAAAAACCGATAATAATGATGAGACAGGTTCAGTTGGCCAACTGAAATATTAAAATGCCCGCAGGGACGCGGGAAAATAAATTGTCAGGGAGGAATAGTAAATGAGAATCAACAACAATATTATGGCGCTCAATGCCCATCGCCAGCTTTCCATTAACAACACAAATACTCAAAAATCGCTAGAAAAATTGTCATCAGGCTACAGGATTAACAGAGCCGGTGACGATGCAGCAGGTCTTGCTATTTCAGAAAAGATGAGGGCACAGATTCGCGGCCTCAACATGGCATCCAAGAATGCTCAAGATGGCATTTCCCTTATTCAAACTGCAGAAGGCGCATTAACTGAAGCTCATGCAATCCTGCAGAGAATGAGAGAACTTGCTGTTCAGTCAGCAAATGACACAAACGTCGATTTGGACCGTCAGGCACTTCAAGATGAGATCAATCAATTGGCAGAAGAATTGTCAAGAATAGCAAATAACACCGAATTTAATACTCAAAAACTATTAGATGGTTCTTTTACAGGGAAATTATTCCACATTGGTGCAAATAAAGATCAGAACATTAGTTTAAGTATTGCCAATATGAATGGTGAAGCTCTTGGTGTATTATATACAGCTAGAGCTGCTGCTACTGCTGAGTCAGATAACACCGATAACCCCAATGACCCCGATAATGGAGTTGAAGTTGAAGTTGCAGTTGATGCTGGATCGACATATAAGATAGTTAAATTCGATGATGAAATTAGTACCGGAACAAGTTATTCCTATGGTTGGGCAGATGCCGATGGCAAAATCGTAGCAGTAAGTGAAGATGGCCAGACTTATAACGCACTTAAAGAAGCTGTAGAAGTTGATAAATTAGGAGATAATGCTGAACTTTCAGGTACAAGCTTTGAGTTAGAGAAGGAATTTAAAGTCGGAAATGTAACAATATCAGCTGATGAAAGTAACAATCTTGAAGCAAAAGTATCAGCTGGAATTAATATTTCTGATCAATCATCCGCTAATTCCGCAATTTCTACAATTGATAAAGCATTAAATAAAGTTTCTACGGAGCGGAGCAAGCTCGGTGCTGTTCAAAACCGCCTCGAGCACACCATAAAGAACCTTGACACATCCGCAGAGAACCTCCAAGCTGCCGAATCCCGTATCCGCGACGTAGATATGGCAAAAGAAATGATGGAGTTCACCAAGCAGAACATCCTGCAGCAGGCTGCAACAGCAATGCTTGCCCAGGCCAACATGGCACCTCAGACAGTGCTTAAGCTGTTAGGCTAAGTTTTTGCAACATTTATTGACTTTAAGGCCCGGCGGAAATCCGCCGGGCTGCATGATATGCGGGGTGATATATTTTGAGGATAGATTCATCTTTATCTGGCCATATAAATGTAAACCCTATTGGCAAATCTCAGGGGAAATCTGTGGAAAGTAATACAGGTTCTGTCGCTGTAGGAGAGGCAAACCCAACAGTAAAAGACTTTAGAAAGGCTTTAGGCAAGGAGGACTTTGATCTCATCATTGATAGCCTTAAGAGCATACCCACCGAGCTGACTTTCACCCGCTTGGAGTTTAAAATTCACGATGACACCAAAAGAATCATGGTAAGGATATACGATAAGGCCAGCGATGAGCTCATAACAGAGATTCCGCCGGAGAAGTTCTTGGACCTTATTGCAGGTCTTTGGAAGCAGGCAGGTTTAATTGTGGATGAAAAAGTATGATACATAAATTACAGCAGGAGGAGGTGATGTCATATGCTATACAGCCCAATGCGAATAGGCGGTTTGGCCTCTGGCATGGATATAGATCAGATTGTATCCGACTTAATGCGAGCCGAGCGCATAAAGGTGGACAAGCTCTATCAGCAAAAACAGGTCATGGAGTGGCAGAAGGCTGATTACCGTGATATTAATTTAAAGCTCAGGTCCCTTTATAATACCTCCTTTGACATGAAACTTACAAGCTCTTATTTAAAGTACAAAGCCATAGGAACTATGAATGACGGCACAAGCTTTGACAAGTACTACTATGAATGACGGCACAAGCTTTGACAAGTACTTTGCTGTGTCGCCGGGTTCCGGTGCTGTACCCGGGGAATATAAAGTGCAGGTCCAGCAGACGGCAAGCTATGCCAGGCTTGAAAGCTCAAAATCTATAGCAAAACCTTTGATGGGAGATAAATTGATATTTGTTGCAGAAGGGAAAATCGAAATCCCAGAAGGTAAATTTGAAGTGACAATTGATGGCGTGAAAAAAGAAGTTACATTTGGTGGTATCTATCAGGAAAGTGATATAAATACTTTAGCAGCAGATTTGGAAAAAGCTATAAATACAGCTTTTGGCTGGCAAGATGATGAGAATGGGAACACCGTTGGCATAAAAAGGGTAAAGGTATCCGTAACGGACGATAATAAACTTGCCATAGAGCCTGCCGATGGCTTTAACAAAGTCCAAATTTCTTTAAGCAGTGTAAAAGATGATGAAGGAAACCCGATCAATGATATTCTTACTACCCTAGGCTTTAAAGATGGTGACTCCTATCGACCATTAAACCCGCACACATCATTAAAAAGCCAGCTGGCAGAAGACATAGGTGAGGGTACAATCTCATTTAAAATAAATGGCCACCAGTTTGAATTTGGCTCTAGTGCTACCCTACAGATGATTATAGACAAAATAAATACAATACCAGATGTAGGCGTTACAGCTCGCTATGATGCACTTACCGATAAATTAGTTCTTGTATCAAAGGAGACTGGTCTTGGAGCAAATATTGAGATAGTAGATGAAAGCGGTCTTTTTAAAGCCCTTGGCTTTGAGAATACCAGCGCATCAGGCCAAAATGCTCGCATAGTCTTAAATGGCACCATTGTTGAAAAGACCACAAATGACTTTACCATAAGTGGCATAAGATTTAACTTAAAAGAAGTCATGGAGAAAGGTCAAGAGGCCACCTTCCGGCTTGAAAACGATCCTGATGCTGCAGTTGAAACTATAAAAAAATACATTGAACTTTACAACGAAACCATCGATTTAATAAACAAGAAGCTGTCAGAAGAGCGCTACAGAAACTACCCACCTCTTACCCAAGAGCAGAAAAAGGAAATGACAGAAAAAGAGATTGAACTTTGGGAGGAGAGGGCAAAGAGCGGTCTTTTAAGATCTGACCCGCTTCTTGATAGAATTGTCAGGGACCTTCGCTTTGCAGTAACCAGTGTCGTGGCAGGCCAGCCTGCTGGCATGAAATCTCTTGCTGATATAGGTATCACCACCATTGACTGGAGAGAAAAAGGGAAGCTCCATGTAAATGAAGAAAAGCTAAGAAGCGCCATAGCCAAAGACCCTGAAGCTGTCATGAGGCTATTTAATGCAGATGGAGAAAACACTTCTCAAAAAGGTGTGGCAACTCGCCTTTACGATATATTAAAAGGCGGAATTGAAGATATAACGGAAAAAGCCGGCGGCGGAGAATTTCAAATATATGATGACAGCATCCTCGGCAAACAAATCCGGGATATGGAAGATCGCATTTCAAATATGGAACAAATGCTCCTGCGCACTGAAGAGCGGTACTGGCAAAAGTTTATTGCCATGGAGCAGGCAATACAGTATGCAAATCAGCAGAGCTTGTGGCTCATGTCCCAGATGAATATGACGGGGTATTAATATGTAGCGAAGAAAGGGGGCTACTCTTTTGATAAATGTCAATGCCTATCAACAATATCAGTACAACTCAATAATGTCTGCTTCCCCTGAGCGCTTGCTGCTGATGCTTTTTGAAGGTGCCATAAGGTTTGTGAAACTTGAAGGCCCAGGACATCATAGCAGAGCTAAATCAAAGCCTTGATATGAGCTATGATATATCAGAGAACTTAGCCAGTATTTATGATTTCTTGTACCGGCAGCTGGTTGATGCAAATATAAAAAAAGATGCTGAGATTTTAGATGTGGTAGAATCCATGTTAGTTGATCTAAAAGATACATGGGAACAGGCTTATTTGAATGCAAAAAAGTCCCTATAAATAAAAAAACAGGGAGATTTAAATGGATAAAGAAGTAAAAGGTTTATTAGAAAAAAAACTTAATAAAATGAAAAAACTTTTTAATGTAACTGAAAGTATTTCTGATGCTGCCCGACAAGAGGACGCCGAGGAGTTGTTGAAATTTTTAAAAAGCCGGCAGCAGCTGATGGACGATATTGATCAAATAGATGGCCAGCTGCTGAATTTTTTTAATGATGATGCAAAGGCACTTATAAAATTTGTTTTAAATGGAGACAATGAAATACAGGTCATACATAATAATATTATGTCACAGCTTAAAAAGATAAAGGAACTTGACGATAAAAACCTAGAAGACATAAAAGCTTTATTTTCCAAATTAAAGCAGGATATACATAATTTAAAGCGCACTGAAACTGCCCTCAAGGGCTATGGTATAATTGGCACCGGCAGTCAAGACGGTGCATTTATCGACACTAAAAAATAGTTTGCATTTTATAACAATTGAGGATATAATTGATTTTAGGCATAACTTAGGTCTGTGGTTGAAAGTCGATGCCTGGGCCGTAGGCGAAACGACTCCCAGGAGTGGCATTCCACTCAAGTATACGGCGTTTCTGGGGAAAGACCAGGTCAGCTAAGGAAATGCCAAGAATACTTTTTCTAAAAAGTGAGGGATTTTTTTAATGGCATTTCAGGACAAAACAATAGTGTGCAAAGAGTGTGGTAATGAGTTTGTATTCACCGCAGGGGAGCAGGAATTTTACGCGGAAAAGGGTTTTGAAAACGACCCTTCCAGATGTAAGCCCTGCCGTGATGCGCGTAAAAGGAGGATGAACGAGGGCGGCTATCGCAGGCAAAACAGGCAGATGTACGATGCTGTTTGCGCTGATTGCGGTGCAGCCACACAGGTTCCCTTTAAGCCCAGAGACGATAGACCCGTATACTGCAGTGATTGCTACCAAAACCATCGCGTAGCCCAAAGTGGATTCTAAAAAGAGGGAAACAAAGTCCGGTTATGTACCGGACTTTTTCTGTGATTAAGAGTTTTAAAACTTGAGGTGAGCCAAAGTGTCCATCCGCCTTAAACTTTCTACAAAAGATCGGATAGGCATGGTGCTGGATATTTTAAAGATACTTTACAAATATGATGTAAATCTGAAAGCCTTAGAGGTAGGCCCTGGTATCATATGCATAAAAATGGACAGGGATTTTCGAGTCTCCCTTTCCTATTTAGTAAAACAGCTACGGGCCCAAGAGGATGTCATAGAAGTTTCCCAAGTAAAGCTCTTGCCTTATGAAAAGCGGGAAAAGCACATGAAGGCAGTGCTGGATGCTACCGGAGAAGGTATAATAGCCGTTGACAAAGACGGCATAATAACCACTTTTAACCCGGCTGCTGAAAAGATATTAAAGGTTTCTGCAAGAGATGCTTTAGGTAAAAACATTGCCCATATTATTTCACCAGATATCCCAATGCTTAAGACCATCAAAACCGGTGAAAGCTATGACAATGAGGAAATGATTATAAAGACCTCCAAATCAAAAAGTCATTATATCACATCAGGTCGGCCCATCTTAGATGAAGAAGGCAGGCCCATCGGTGCAGTGGCTTCTCTGAAAGACATGGAAAGTGTCATGGAACTCATCCACACCTTTACTCAGCCTGCCATGATAACCTTTGATGAGATTCTCGGAAAAAGCGAAGAGATCACCAGAGTCAAAGAGCTAGCCAAAATTGTAGCCAAAGGAGATTCTACAGTCCTCATAAGAGGTGAAAGTGGAACTGGCAAAGAGCTTTTTGCCCGCTCTATTCACATGGCAAGTCCCCGCAGAGACAAGCCCTTTGTTGCTGTAAACTGTGCGGCACTACCTGATACCCTTCTTGAAAGTGAGCTCTTTGGATATGAAGAGGGGGCTTTTACAGGGGCAAGGCGGGGCGGAAAGCAGGGGCTTTTCCAGTATGCAGACAACGGCACCCTTTTCCTTGATGAAATCGGCGAACTTTCCCCACATCTCCAGGTAAAGCTGCTGAGAGTTTTGCAGGAAAATAAGGTTAGGCGCATAGGAGCTGATGAAGAAATACCTGTTGATGTGAGGATTATAGCAGCCACCAACAAAAACCTTGAAGAGATGATGAAGAAAGGCCAGTTTCGCGATGATCTTTACTACCGTCTCAATATAATCCCCCTTGTGATTCCACCTTTAAGAGAGAGAAAAGAGGATATCCCCATACTCACTAGGGCTTTTATAGAAAAGCTGTCTTATAAAATGAAAAAAAATGTAAGTGGTATCAGCGATGAAGCAATGGAGCGTTTGATGAATTACGATTGGCCTGGAAATATAAGGGAGCTGTCAAATGTGATAGAAAGGGCCATGAACCTATGTGATGACGTGATAGAGTCCCATCACCTCTTTCTGGAGTACGAAGAGATATCAAGGCCTGCTATATGGGGAAAATCAGGCACTGCTATATGGGGAAAATCAGGCAGAAAGACATTAAAAGAAATGGTGGAAGAGACTGAAAAATTGGTTAATAATATTACCACCAGTGCGCAAAAATCAGCCTTTTGCAACTTGGTACAAATTTTGCAATATATGATTAATAAAAACTAAAAGCACTGGGAGGTAAATTTTATGGATACAAAGCTTAAAGGTTTTAACACAAAGGCTATTCACGCCGGGCAAAAGCCATGTCCTGCAACAGGTGCCCATGTCACTCCCATCTATCAGACATCCACATTTGTATTTAAAGATGTGGACCAAGGTGCCCGTCGCTTTGCCGGAGAAGAGGAAGGCTATATTTACACAAGACTTGGCAACCCCACTATTGCGGAGCTGGAAGAA
>JAMNZY010000123.1 GCA_023622055.1 Bacillota bacterium | reverse complement strand
GTAATGGACATAGAGCTAATATCACCAATAGCCATAGAGCAAGGTTTAAGATTTGCTATTCGTGAAGGTGGCAGAACAGTAGGCGCTGGTGTGGTAACTGAAATAATCGAATAAATTTAAAAACCCATAATTCCGAACGTAAGGAGGGACATAAATGGCCCATCAAAAGATAAGAATTCGCCTAAAAGCTTTCGACCACGCAATTCTTGACCAATCGGCAAAGAAAATTGTAGAGACGGCAAAGCGAACCGGGGCCAAGGTATCAGGCCCTATACCTTTACCCACGGACCGGAGCATCATAACTATACTGCGGGCCCCACACAAATATAAGGATGCTCGGGAACAATTTGAATCCAGAACCCATAAGAGATTAATTGATATCAAACAACCAAATCAGAAAACTGTTGATGCTCTTATGAGATTGGATTTGCCGGCAGGAGTAGATATTGAGATAAAGTTGTAGCAATGGGAGGTGACTTTGATGATTTCAAAGGCCATTTTAGGCAAAAAAATCGGCATGACTCAGATTTTCACTGACACAGGAGAGGCATTGCCTGTCACAGTAGTGGAAGCTGGGCCATGCATAGTAGTTCAAAAAAGGACTATAGAAAAAGATGGCTATAATGCTATACAAGTGGGCTATGAAGATATTAAGGAAAGAAAACTGAACAAACCACTACAAGGTCAATTTAAGAGCAGACAACTACCCTTTAAGCGCTACTTAAAGGAATTTAAAATCGAAGATATAGACAAATACAATGTAGGCGACGAAATAAAAGTTGATATTTTCCAGCCAGGAGACAAAGTTGATGTAACTGGTACTTCAAAAGGAAAAGGTTTTGCAGGAACTATCAAGCGCTGGAATTTCAGACGTGGCCCTATGTCTCACGGTTCTAAATTCCACAGAATCGTTGGCTCCATAGGTGCTGCAGGTGTCACAAAAGTCTTTAAGGGGTCAAAAGGCCCTGGGCGTAAGGGAGCAAAAAAGGTTACAGTGCAAAATCTAGAAGTAGTGAAAGTGGATCCGGATAAAAACCTTTTAATTCTAAAGGGCTCAGTTCCCGGACCAAAGAAAACACTACTCTTTATAAAAAACAGCGTAAAGAGCGGAAACTAACTGTGAAAGGAGGAGCCCAATGCCAAAAGTAGCTTTATATAATATGCAGGGAGAGAAGATAGGCGATGTTGACCTTTCCGATGATGTATTTGGCGCAGAGGTCAGACCTGATATAATGCATCGAGCTATTGTAAACTATCTAGCAAATCAAAGGTTAGGGACTGCCAGCACATTGACCAGAGCAGAAGTATCAGGTGGTGGAAGAAAACCATGGCGTCAAAAGGGCACCGGAAGAGCAAGGCACGGCAGCATAAGGTCTCCTTTGTGGAGAAAAGGTGGCATAGTCTTTGGACCAAAGCCTCGCTCCTTTAAAACCACTATGCCTAAGAAGCTCAAGAGATTTGCCTTAAGATCAGCTCTCAGTGCAAAAGCTAAAAATGATGAACTTATTTTGCTGGACAAATTGACCATGGAAGTGCCCAAGACTAAACAAATGGTTTCCATGTTGAATAACTTAAAAGCTGATAAAAAGTCCCTTATAGTGATGGCTGACAAAGATGACAATGTAATAAAATCTGCCAGAAATATTCCAGGAGTAAAAACCACATATGTCAATACTTTAAATGTATATGACATTTTAAATCATGATTTCTTAATCATGACAGAAGAAACGGCCAGGCGGGTAGAGGAGGTGTATGCAGGATGAAAAATCCGCATGACATCATCATTCGCCCTCTTATTACTGAAAAAAGCATGGATATGCAGCAGGAAAGAAAATATGTCTTTGAAGTTGATAAAAACGCCAACAAGACAGAAATAAAAAATGCAATAGAGGCAATTTTTGGAGTTAAAGTTGCCAAGGTCAACACTATGAACATGAAAGGCAAAACCAAGCGCATGGGTCGCTTTGAAGGCAAACGGCCTGATTGGAAAAAAGCCATTGTAACTTTAACTGAAGACAGCAAAACCATTGAATTCTTCGAAGCCCTATAGTTTCAACAAAATAACGGGTTTTGATTTGATAAGGAGAAGGAGGGAACAATGTGGCTATAAAAAAGTTTAAGCCCACGACTCCAGGCCGCAGGTTTATGAGCGTGGCTTCTTTTGAGGAAATCACCAAGAAAAAACCTGAACGGTCTTTGGTCATAACACTCAAGAATAAAGCCGGCCGCAATATGCAGGGCAGAATAACATCAAGACATCGCGGCGGTGGTCATAAGCGCAAATACAGAATTATCGATTTCAAGAGAGATAAAGACGGCATACCAGCAAAAGTAGCTGCCATTGAATATGATCCCAATCGCACAGCGTATATAGCACTTTTACATTATGCTGATGGAGAAAAACGCTACATTTTAGCACCAGATGGCCTACGTGTAGGTGATACCGTCATGTCTGGTGAAAATGCAGATATCAAACCGGGCAACGCCCTTAAATTAGCACACATACCTGTAGGTACCACCGTTCACAATATCGAACTTTACCCAGGCAAGGGTGGTCAAATGGTAAGGGCTGCCGGCGCATCTGCACAGCTGATGGCAAGAGAAGGAGGCATGGTCACACTTAGGTTGCCATCAGGAGAAATGCGAATGGTTTCTGAAGAATGCCGAGCTACAATAGGCCAGGTAGGAAATATTGATCATGAAAATATTACCATTGGCAAAGCAGGCAGATCTCGCTGGTTAAACAAGAGACCACATGTACGTGGTGTTGTGATGAACCCAGTGGATCACCCCCATGGCGGTGGCGAAGGCAAGTCGCCTATTGGTCGCAAGAGTCCTGTTACACCTTGGGGTATGCCTACCCTTGGATATAAGACAAGGAAGAAAAACAAGGCTTCGGATAAGTTTATAGTCAAACGCCGTAAGTAGAAGGGAGGTAAACACATGAGTCGCTCAACAAAAAAAGGACCCTTCGTTGATAAAAAACTTTTGGCCAAAATCATCGAAATGAACAAAAAAAAGGAGAAAAAGGTTATTAAAACCTGGTCCAGAGCTTCCACTATATTTCCCGAAATGGTAGGCCACACAATTGCAGTCCACGATGGTAGAAGGCATGTTCCTGTATATATAACAGAAGATATGGTGGGGCACAAACTAGGTGAATTTGCACCTACAAGGACCTTTAAAGGACACGGAGGCTCTGAGAAATCCACCGAGATTAGATAATTTGTTCAAGGTATGAAAACCTAGCAAAGGAGGTATACAAGTTGGAAGCGAGGGCACAGGCTAGATATGTCAGGATTTCACCCAGAAAAGTAAGAGTGGTTTTAGACCTTATCCGCGGGAAACATGTTGAAGAGGCTTTGACCATATTGAGGTTTACCCCAAAAGCAGCTTCGCCTATACTAGAAAAATTACTGCGTTCTGCCATTGCAAATGCAGAAAACAACTTTGAGATGAACAGAGATGCTCTATATATATCCCAATGCTATGCTGACCAAGGCCCCATCATAAAAAGGTATCGGCCTAGAGCTCAGGGTAGGGTAGCACCTATACAAAAGAAGACCAGTCATATTACCATAGTTTTAAAGGAAAAGGAGGGATAGATTTTGGGTCAAAAAATTCACCCTCATGGGTTGAGAGTAGGTATAATTAAGGATTGGGACTCAAGATGGTACGCAGATAAGGAATTTGCAGATTATCTTTTGGAAGACTTCAAGATCCGTGAATATATAAAGAAAAAACTGTATACAGCAGGTATTGCCAGAATTGAGATAGAGCGAGCAGCAAAGCGCATTAGAATAACAATTAATACTGCAAAACCCGGAATGGTTATCGGAAAAGGCGGCAGTGGCGTAGACGAGTTGAAAGCAGAAGTTGAGAAAATGACTGACAAACAGGTTTCCATAAATGTAGTGGAAGTAAAAACCCCGGATATCGATGCTCAGCTTGTGGCGGAAAACATTGCTTTACAACTGGAGAGGCGCATATCCTTCCGCAGGGCAATGAAGCAGGCCATATCTAGAGCTTTAAGGGCAGGAGCCAAGGGTATAAAGACTATGGTCAGCGGCAGACTTGGTGGCGCTGAAATTGCCAGATCCGAGTCCTATCACGAAGGAACCATTCCACTGCAAACATTAAGAGCCGATATTGATTACGGTTTTGCAGAAGCCCAAACTACCTATGGCAAGATTGGCGTAAAAGTTTGGATCTATAAAGGTGAAGTCCTTCCAGTAAAAGAAAAGCAAAATCCCGAGGAAGGGGGAGAAGTAAGCAATGTTGATGCCGAAGCGAGTCAAGTATAGAAAACAACAGCGTGGAGTAATGAAGGGCAAGGCGAATAAAGGCAATCAGGTCACTTATGGTGAGTACGGCCTCCAAGCTTTAGAATCGGCATGGATTACCAGCCAGCAAATAGAAGCTGCCCGTGTGGCAATGACAAGGTATATTAGAAGGGGCGGTAAAGTTTGGATTAAGATCTTCCCTGACAAGCCAGTAACTAAGAAACCCGCTGAAACTCGTATGGGAAGCGGTAAAGGCTCCCCTGAACTATGGGTTGCAGTTGTAAAACAAGGTCGCGTCATGTTCGAGCTAGCCGGGGTTTCTGAACAAGTGGCTAAGGAGGCTTTGACTCTCGCCTCACATAAGTTGCCAATAAAGACTAAGATAGTAAAACGCGTAGAAGTAGGCGGTGATGCAAATGAAGCTTAAGCAGATTCGAGACCTCTCTGATCAAGAGTTGCGGCAGAAGGAAAAAGAACTAAAGGGCGAACTGTTTAACCTCCGGTTTCAGGCAGCTACCGGTCAGCTTGATAATCCTATGAGAATCCGTGAAGTCAGAAAGACCATTGCTCGCATAAAAACTGTCCTCACGGAAAGACAAAACGAGAAGTTAAAGCTTAGCAGCCAAAAGTGATATAAAAAGGAGGGATAAATAAGGTGGAACGAAATAAAAGAAAAGTTCGCACTGGAGTAGTAGTCAGCGATAAAATGGATAAAACTGTAGTAGTGGCGGTAGAAAGAATGATGAGACATCCCCTTTATGGCAAAATCATTAGGAGAACAAAGAAATTTAAAGCCCACGATGAAAACAATGAGTGCAGAGTAGGCGATGTTGTCACCATCATGGAAACAAGACCCCTTAGCCGTCATAAACGCTGGAGGGTAGTTAAGATTATACAAAAGGCCCAGTAGAGAAGGGAGGTTTTTTGCATGATTCAAGTTCAAACAAGACTCAATGTAGCAGACAACACTGGTGCTAAGGAAATAATGTGCATAAAAGTTTTAGGCGGTTCCAGGCGCAAATATGCCAATATTGGTGATGTTATAGTAGCCTCAGTAAAGAGTGCAACGCCCGATGGCGTTGTTAAAAAGGGAGACGTCGTCAAGGCTGTTGTAGTGAGAACAAAAAAAGGTCTGCAACGTAAAGACGGTTCATATATAAGGTTTGATGAAAATGCAGCAGTTATTATAAATGATGATAAAAACCCCCGGGGTACGCGTATCTTTGGTCCTGTAGCCAGAGAGTTGAGAGAAAAAAATTATATGAAGATTATATCCTTAGCTCCTGAAGTGCTGTAGTTCTATAAATCCCAAATTAATTGGTCTTAAGTTTTACATGAGGAGGTGTGCTTCTTGGAAAAGGTCCATGTAAAGAAGGGCGATACAGTTTACGTCATTTCGGGAAAGGACAAAGGCAAAAAAGGTAAAATCATAAAAGTCCTTCGGAAAAAGAAGAAAGCTATCGTTGAAGGCGTGAATATGGCAACAAAGCATCAGAGACCTACACCTGGTGTCAACCAAGGTGGTATTATACAGATTGAAATGCCAATTTACACCTCTAAATTGATGGTAGTTTGCAACAAATGCAACAAACCTACCAGAATTGGTCACAAGGTGCTAGAAGACGGGTCAAAAGTTCGAGTATGCAAAAAATGTCAACAGGTTATAGATAGATAGTCGGGAAGGGAGGTAGCCTAATGTCTAGACTAAAAGAGAAATATTTAAAAGAAGTTGTGCCTGCACTGCAGCAAAAATTTAATTACAAAAACATTATGGAAGTGCCTCGTGTAGAAAAAGTGGTTATCAACATGGGAATCAATGATGCACGGGAAAACCCAAAGGCAATTGAATCAGCCACAAATGATTTAACAGCCATGCCTGTAGGAGTTAAAGTGACTCTCAGAGCACAAAGAATGTACGACTTTCTAGACAAGCTGTTTAATATAAATCTGCCAAGGGTGAGGGACTTTAAAGGAGTATCTCCTGATGCATTTGACGGCAGAGGGAATTATACTTTAGGAATCAGAGAACAATTGATTTTCCCTGAAATAGATTATGACAAGATTGATAAAGTGAGAGGTATGGATATTACCATCGTCACAACTGCTAAAACTGATGAAGAGGCCCGGGAACTCTTGAAACACCTCGGTATGCCTTTCGCATAAAAGGAAGGAGGGAAAAGCTTGGCTAAAAAATCTTTAATCGCTAAGCAAAAGCGCCCAGCTAAGTTTTCTACACGGAAATATAACCGTTGCAAGATTTGTGGCAGACCCCATGCGTATTTGCGCAAATTCGGTTTATGCAGAATATGTTTCAGAGAACTTGCCCATCGCGGTGAGATACCAGGAGTCAGGAAGGCTAGCTGGTAAGGAGAGTTAAATGAAGGGAGGTAGTTTCATTGGCTATGACGGACGTTATTGCAGATATGTTAACCCGCATTCGCAATGCAAATGATGTGGGTCATCCAGAAGTGGAAATTCCCAGTTCCAAGATGAAAGTTGCCATTGCCAAGACACTAAAAGATGAGGGATATATAAGGGATTATGAGGTTATAGAGGATGGTAAGCAGGGGATTCTAAAGGTATATCTAAAATACGGACCCAATAAAGAGAAAGTCATAACAGGAATTAAGAGGATCTCAAAACCAGGCCTCAGAATATATGCCAATAAAGACGAAATTCCCAGAGTAATGGGTGGATTAGGTACAGTAATACTTTCAACATCAAAAGGAATTATGACAGATAAAGAAGCACGAAAACTTCAAATTGGCGGTGAAGTAATCTGCTACGTTTGGTAGTTGATAAGACCAGGAGGTGAAGACACATGTCTAGAATTGGCAAACTGCCAGTTGAAATCCCTGAGGGAGTTCAAGTGACTGTTGAGAACAATGAAGTAACAGTAAAAGGACCAAAAGGCACTTTAAGCCGCAAGTTTCATGAAGATATAATAATTAAAACAGAAGATTCTAAAATAATCGTTGAGCGACCATCAGACCAGAAAAACCACAGGGCACTACACGGCTTAACACGTTCGCTGATTAGCAACATGATAGCAGGTGTTGTGGGAGGTTTTGAGAAAGCCCTTGTTCTTGAAGGTGTTGGATATAGAGCGGCAAAACAAGGCAATAAGCTGGTTTTAACTGTTGGTTACTCCCACCCAGTTGAATTTGAACCTCCCAAGGGAATAGAGTTTGACGTGCCGGCTGCAAACAGGATTATTGTCAAAGGCATAGACAAAGAGCTGGTAGGTCAAATTGCGGCAAATATAAGAGCAGTTAGAGAGCCTGAACCTTACAAAGGTAAAGGTATCAGATACGAGAATGAAGTTGTACGTCGCAAAGAAGGTAAGACCGGAGCATAATTAGCAAGGGAGGGATAATTCATGATAAAAAAGGAATCGCGGAACATAGCTCGAAAGAGACGACATCTTAGAGTTCGCAAGAAAACCTTTGGCACAGAAGAAAGACCTCGTCTGTGTGTATATAAAAGTGAGAAACATATATATGCTCAAATCATCAATGATGAAGAAGGCCATACCTTAGTGGCAGCATCTACATTGGACCCTGCTATAAGAGATAGTGTCACCGGTGTCAATATCGAGTCTGCCAAATTGGTAGGCAACCTAATTGCAAAAAAAGCTTTGGAGAAGGGAATTAAAAAGGTAACCTTTGACCGAGGCGGCTATATTTATCACGGAAGGGTTAAAGCCCTAGCGGATGCAGCTCGTGAAGCTGGATTAGATTTTTAGAAGGGAGGTACAACTTTGCAACATAGAAATAGAAACGAAGATAATGAATTTGTTGAAAGAGTTGTTTCTATAAATCGAGTAGCTAAAGTTGTCAAAGGGGGAAAGAACTTTAGATTCTCCGTTTTAGTTGTGGTAGGCAACATGAATGGCAAGGTAGGTGTAGGTTCCGGTAAAGCCCAGGAGATTCCTGAAGCAATACGCAAGGGCATCGAAGATGCTAAGAAGAACTTAATCGATGTGCCCATACTAAATGGAACCATCCCCCACGAAAGTCTAGGAATTTTTGGAGCAGGAAAAGTTTTATTAAAACCAGCTCCCGAAGGAACAGGAGTTATTGCCGGTGGACCGGTTAGAGCCGTTGTAGAACTTGCAGGAATAAAAGACGTTGTAAGCAAGTCCTTAGGTTCTCCTAATGCACGAAACATGGTAAATGCAACAATAGTAGCCCTGAAACAATTAAAACGAGCCGAAGAAGTAGCAAAGCTTCGCGGCAAGACCGTAGAAGAAATATTAGGATAACGAGGAAAAGAGGAGGTGCAGCCAATGAGATTGCATGAATTGGCGCCGGCAGGAGGTTCTTCCAAAAAGCCTAAAAGAGTTGGCCGAGGAATAGGCTCAGGACGCGGCAAAACTTCTACTAGAGGTCATAAAGGCCAGAATGCACGCAGTGGTGGTGGAGTCCGTCCCGGCTTTGAAGGCGGTCAGATGCCCCTTTACAGACGGGTTCCCAAAAGAGGTTTCACAAACATTTTCAAAAAAGAGTATGCCATCGTTAACCTTGATAAGTTAAATAAATTCGATGAAGATACAAAAGTCACTCCAGAACTGCTAATTGAAAAGGGCATTATCAAAAATACAAAGGACGGAGTTAAGATTCTGGGCAACGGCCAGCTTAATGTCAAACTTCATGTAGTAGCCAATGCTTTCTCAGAAACCGCCAAAGCTAAGATAGAGGCAGCCGGTGGAAAGACAGAGGTGATATAAAATGCTGGAAGCCCTGAGAAATGCCTGGAAAATACCTGATTTAAGAAAGCGGATTATATATACCGCTATGATGCTTTTGCTCTTTAGAATCGGGACATTTGTACCGGTACCTCGAATGGACCCTAGTGCTGTGCGGTCTATAATCGAAAGAGGAGCTCTGCTTGGCTTCTTTGATATAATTGCAGGCGGTGCTCTCAGCCAGTTTTCAGTCTTTGCCATGAGTATAACTCCCTATATTAATGCTTCAATTATTGTACAACTGTTAACAGTGGTTATCCCTCAGTGGGAGGAACTGGCAAAGGAAGGAGAAGCAGGCCGCAAGAAGCTTGCTCAGTACACCAGGTACGGTACAGTGATTTTAGGGCTTATTCAAGCTACAGGTCTTTCAATAGGTTTTAGAAGTGCCATGAAGCCTGGCTTCTTGAGCAATATTGTAGTAATAGCAAGCCTTACCGCAGGTACTGCATTTTTAATGTGGCTTGGCGAACAGATTACCGATAAAGGCATAGGCAATGGCATATCTCTCCTTATCTTTGCAGGAATTGTGTCAAGAATTCCTACTAGCATCTATCAGATGTATGCTTTGATTAAAATCGGTGCATTGAACATTATCATGTTAGCAGTTCTCCTTGTTTTAGGTGTGTTAGTAGTAGCAGCAGTTGTAGCAGTTCAGGAAGCTGAACGGAGAGTACCTGTGCAATATGCCAAGCGCATAGTGGGCCGCAAAGTATATGGTGGTCAATCCACCCATATACCAATTAAACTTAATTCGGCCGGTGTAATACCTGTGATTTTCTCCACATCCATATTGATGTTTCCAAGTACATTGGCCGGGTTTTTCCCAAACAACAAATTTATGACAAGCGTGGCAGAGTTTCTGCAGCCTAGCGGATGGCTATATGCAGTGCTTTATGGGTTACTTATAGTGTTTTTCACCTATTTTTACACTGCTGTAACCTTTAATCCTGTAGAAGTTGCCAACAATATGAAAAAATACGGGGGCTTTATCCCAGGCATTCGTCCAGGGAGACCAACAGCAGAATACATTACCCGCATAGTAAACAGGATAACACTGGTTGGAGCACTATTTTTAGCAGCTATTGCTCTGATGCCCTACATTATGACAGCAGTATCAGGTCTAAACATATCCTTTGGAGGTACTGCCCTATTGATAGTAGTAGGTGTGGCATTAGAGACCATGAAGGCTATTGAAGCCCAGATGATTATGAGACATTATCAAGGTTTTCTAAAATAGGAGTGATTTAAGATGCGGATTATTTTGCTAGGACCTCCAGGAGCTGGCAAAGGCACTCAAGCAAAAAAGATTGCTGATGAATATAAGATTTGCCATATTTCAACTGGAGAGATACTTAGAAAAGCTGTCCAAGACAACACTCCTTTAGGCAAAAAAGCCGGAGAATACCTTGATAAAGGTCTCTTGGTACCAGATGAAATAGTAGAAGGTATTGTCGAGTCTCGACTCAAGATGCAGGACTGTGCTGCCGGTTTTTTGCTGGATGGTTATCCCAGGACAGTAAGGCAAGCTGAAAGTCTGGCAGAATTTTTAAAAGATGAAGGCATCCACCTTGATGTGGTCATCAATATCCAAGTTGAGGAATCACAGCTGATTGAGAGGTTTACCGGTAGGCGAACGTGTGAAAAGTGCGGTGCAACCTTCCATATAAAATTCAATCCACCTAGAGAACCCGGAATCTGTGATAACTGTGGAGAAAAACTGATAGTGCGCAAGGATGATGAATTAGAGACTGTGAAAAGGCGGTTGGAAGTTTACAAGACAACAACTGCGCCGCTTATCGATTATTATAGCAACCTTAAACTGCTGACAAATGTTGACGGTTCAAAGAATATTGATGAGGTTTTCCAAGATATAAAAAAGCAGCTTGAAGGTGTAAAGTCATGATTATAATAAAATCCAAAAGGGAAATAGAGCTTATGCGAAAAGCCGGTGAGATTGTAGCACTGGCCCTAGAGGAAATAGAAAAGCATATAAAGCCGGGTATAACTACAATTGAGCTTGATAAAATTGCCGAAGAATTTATATTAAGCCGTAATGCCACTCCAACCTTTAAAGGCTACAGGGGCTTTCCAGCATCTATATGTGCCTCAATCAATGAAGAGGTAGTACATGGAATTCCTGGATTAAGAAGCCTAAAAGATGGTGATATTATTAGTATAGATATAGGCGCCAATTATCAAGGCTACAACGGTGACGCGGCTCGGACATTTCCCGTAGGCCAAGTGAGCGATGAGGCCATAAAGCTCATTGAAGTGACTAGGCAGAGTTTTTTTGAAGGCATCGCGTATGCAAAAGTAGGCTATAGACTCTCTGACATATCTCATGCCATTCAAACTCATGTGGAAAAACATAATTTTTCCGTTGTCAGAGATTATGTAGGCCACGGCATTGGGCAAAATATGCATGAATCTCCACAGATACCAAATTTCGGTCCACCTGGAAAGGGACCGAGACTCAGAGCCGGGATGACACTAGCAATTGAACCCATGGTAAATATGGGAGGATATGAGGTTTATACATTGAAAAATAATTGGACGGTAGTTACGAGAGACGGAAGTCTTTCGGCTCATTATGAAAACACCATTGCTATAACAGACGGCGAGCCGGAAATATTGACTATGATTTAGGAAGGTGTTTGTATGCCGCAACTTACGTTGGGACAACTGGCAAAATCGATTGCCGGTCGTGACAAGGGGCGGTTCTTGATTGTCATAGATATAGTAGATGATAACTATGTACATGTGGCAGATGGGGATTTGCGGAAGGTAGAAAAACCCAAAAAGAAAAAAATCAAGCATTTGCAACTGCTGAATAAAAAAGCAGACTCTATAGCTGAGAAATTAGCTAAAAAGCGAAAGGTCAGCAATGAGGAAATTAGAAAAGCCCTTAATGAACTGATAGATGATGGCCAAAACGGCCAATCTGATCAGATATGAGGAGGGGTGTGTGACCTTGTCAAAAGAAGATGTAATTGAAGTAGAAGGTACCGTTTTAGAACCACTTCCAAATGCAATGTTTCGGGTAGAATTAGATAATGGTCATGTAATATTAGCTCATATTTCTGGAAAAATTCGCATGAATTATATAAGGATTTTACCAGGAGATAGGGTTACCGTGGAGTTGTCTCCCTATGATCTTACCCGAGGCCGCATCAAATATCGCTTCAAGTAAGGAGGAATTCCTATGAAGGTAAGACCCTCAGTGAAGAAAATTTGCGAGAAATGCAAGATAATCAAGCGCAAGGGTAGAGTCATGGTTATATGCGAAAACCCAAAGCATAAACAAAAACAGGGTAAATAAAAAGGAGGTGTAGCAAATGGCTAGAATCGCCGGTGTTGATTTGCCCAGAGAAAAGCGCGTAGAAGTTGCTTTGACATATATTTACGGCATTGGCCTTTCAAAATCCAAACAGATTCTTAAAGAAGCTGATGTAAATCCAGACACTCGGGTAAAGGACTTAACAGAGCGGGAAATTACAAAGCTTAGGGAACTAATCGATAAGAATCATAAGGTGGAAGGTGACCTTAGGAGAGAAGTTGCCCTTAACATAAAACGCCTTATAGAAATTGGATCCTACAGAGGACTTCGCCACCGCCGGGGACTGCCGGTGAGAGGGCAGAGGACTAGGACCAATGCCAGAACACGTAAAGGTCCAGCCAAAACTGTAGGAGGAAAACGTAAGTAATTAATCCGGAGGTGAGAATATGGCAAAGGCAAAGCCAGCAAGAAGACGTAAAGAAAAACGGCACGTTGAAAAAGGATGTGCTCATATACATTCAACTTTTAACAATACAATAGTCACCATTACCGATGAAGCTGGAAGACCCGTAACATGGGCTAGTGCAGGAACTGTAGGATTTAAAGGTTCTCGGAAAGGCACACCCTTTGCAGCTCAAATGGCAGCAGAGGCAGCGGCAAAGCAGGCTATGGAATATGGTATGAGGACTGTAGAAGTATATGTAAAGGGACCGGGCGGAGGAAGAGAAGCAGCAATTCGTTCGCTACAGGCTGCAGGATTAGAGGTCAGCATGATAAAAGATGTGACTCCAATTCCACACAATGGTTGCAGACCGCCAAAAAGAAGAAGGGTTTAATTTGCAGGAGGTGTTATAAAGGATGGCAAGATATACAGGACCGGTTTGCCGGCTATGCCGTAGAGAAGGTATAAAGCTATACTTAAAAGGCGACCGATGCTATAGCTCTAAATGTGCAATCGATAGGCGAGGTTATGCACCGGGTCAGCACGGTCATATGCGCCGCAAACCTACAGAATATGGATTACAGTTGAGAGAAAAACAAAAGGCAAAGAGAATATACGGAGTTTTGGAACGCCAGTTTAGAAGATATTACGATGAAGCTGTAAGACAAAAAGGTGTAACAGGTGAAAACCTGCTTAGACTTTTGGAATCCCGTTTAGACAATGTGATCTACCGCATGGGATTTGCAGTATCAAGGCCTCAAGCCAGACAAATAGTTAGGTACGGCCATGTGGAGGTCAATGGCAAGAGGGTTACAATACCGTCATATCAGGTAAAAGAGAAAGATGTAGTAGCAATAAGAGAAAAAAGCAGAAGTCTTGGTATGTTTAAAGAAATAGCCGAACAAGGTGCATCTAAGGTGGTGCCTGAGTGGTTGTCGGTGAACTTTGAGACTCTCACCGGTGAAGTCAATTATCTGCCAAATCGGGAAGATATAGACACCCCAATTCAGGAACAGCTGATAGTTGAGCTCTATTCCAAGTAATTGAATAACCCTCATCCAAATAATAATTTAAGGAGGGTAATGTACTAGATGATGGAAATTGAAAAGCCGAGGATTGAGTTAGTAGAAAAAAGTGAAGACAACACCTACGGAAAGCTAGTAGTAGAACCTTTGGAAAGAGGTTACGGCACAACCCTTGGCAACTCCTTGCGCCGGGTCCTGCTATCTTCATTGCCAGGCGCTGCTGTTACCTCAATTAAGATAGAAGGAGTGCAGCACGAATTTTCTACAATCCCGGGAGTTGCTGAAGATACTACAGAGATTATTATGAGCATCAAACAGCTATCTGTGATAATGCACAGTGATGAGCCCAAGCTGCTTCGGATCGAAGCCCAGGGTGAAGGTGAAGTAAAGGCAAAAGATATTATTGCCGATGCGGATGTGGAGATATTAAATCCGGACCTTCACATAGCTACCCTGGAAAAAGACGGAAAACTTTTTATGGAACTTACATTGGAAAAGGGCAGAGGCTATGTTCCTGCCGATTGGAACAAAAAACCCAATCAGCCAATAGGAGTAATAGCCATCGATTCTATCTTTACTCCCGTGCACAAAGTAAACTTTAACGTAGAAAACACCCGGGTTGGACAGAGAACTGACTATGACAAACTTACAATGGAGATCTGGACCAATGGCGCCATAAAACCAGATGATGCAGTAAGTGCTGCTGCTAAGATTTTAATTGAGCATTTTAACCTGTTTGTAGGTTTAACCGATCAAGTTCAGGTTGAAGAAGAACCTGTGGAAAAAGAAAAAGATGAAAGAGAGAAAATCCTTGAAATGCCCATTGAAGAACTGGACTTGTCGGTTCGCTCCTATAACTGCTTAAAACGTGCAGGCATAAACACAATATATGAACTAACTCAAAAAACGGCAGAGGACATGTTGAAAGTGCGCAATCTTGGCAAGAAATCCTTACAAGAAGTGGAATCCAAACTTGCCGCTTTCAATTTGACATTAAAACAACCGGAGGATTAGTAAGGAGGCGAGAACATGCGGAAGCTGGGCAGGCCAAGTGGACATAGAAAGATGATGTTGAGAAACCTGACTACTGACCTTCTTAAATACGGCAGAATAGAAACTACAGAAACTAGAGCAAAAGAAGTCCGTCGCATGGCAGAAAAAATGATAACACTGGCCAAGAAAAACGATTTAGCATCAAGAAGGTTGGTATTGGCTGAGGTCCTTGATGAGACCACAGTAAAAAATCTCTTTGAAAAAATAGCACCAAAATATCAGGACCGAAATGGCGGTTATGTGAGATTAACTAAAGTAGGTCTACGCAAAGGTGATGGAACACCTAAAGCCGTGTTGGAGTTAGTGTAACCTTAGGACTACTTTGTAAAGGGGGCGGTGACAATAACCGCCGAAATTACTGCTAAAGACGTATGCTACCAGTATACTAATAGTAGTGCTCTGGCACTTAACAATATAAACTTAACCATAAAACCGGGGGAGTTTGTAGCTATCATCGGGCCCAATGGTTCTGGAAAATCTACTCTTGCAAAGCTTTTTAACGGGATCTTCTTGCCCACTAAAGGTGATATTTTCGTCAATGGCCTCAACACCAAAGACAAAGATAAAATATGGGAAATCAGGCAAAAAGCTGGAATGGTTTTTCAGAATCCCGATAACCAAATAGTGGCCACTATCGTTGAAGAAGACGTAGCCTTTGGGCCTGAAAATTTAGGAATTCCCCCAAAGGAAATTAGGCAGCGCATAGATGAAGCTCTGAGAACTGTTGAGCTTACGGAGTTTGCCAATAAGGCTCCCCATCTACTCTCTGGTGGTCAAAAACAGCGGGTGGCCATAGCGGGGATACTAGCAATGAAACCGGACTGCATTATCCTCGACGAGCCTACCGCTATGCTTGACCCTGTAGGTAGAAAAGAAGTTATTTCGACGGTAAATAAGTTAAATAAACAAGAAGGCAAAACAGTAGTTTTGATTACCCACTTTATGCAAGAGGCAGTTTGTGCCGATAGGGTCTTGGTTATGGAAAAGGGTAGGATAGTTATGGAAGGGAAGCCAAGGGAGATCTTTAGCCAGGTGGAAGAGCTTAAAAAGCACGGCCTTGATGTGCCCCAGGTCACAGAACTTGCTTACTTGCTGTCAAAGGAAAATGTCCCCCTGCCAAGAGACATTTTAACCGTTGATGAAATGGTGGATTGCTTATGTCAATTGTTGTAAAAAATTTAACCCATATATACATGCCAAATACTCCATTTGAATCTGTTGCAATTAAAGACATAAATTGGACTATAAATGATGGTGAATTTTGGGGACTGATAGGTCATACAGGTTCAGGCAAATCCACACTTATTCAACATCTAAACGGACTTTTGAAACCTACGTCCGGTGAAATTATTATTGATGGTAAAAATATTCACAGCAAAGAAGTAAGTCTCAAGACCATCAGGCAGAAAGTAGGCTTAGTATTTCAGTACCCTGAACATCAATTATTTGAAGAAACTGTTGAGCAAGATGTGGCCTTTGGGCCGAGAAATATGGGTTTACCTGACGAAGAGATCTCTAAAAGGGTAAAGGAAGCTTTGGAGCTAGTAGGCCTCCCTTATGAACAAATAAAAGACAAATCTCCTTTTGAGCTAAGCGGCGGCCAAATGCGAAGAGTAGCAATTGCCGGTGTCTTAGCCATGAAACCCCAGATTCTGGTATTAGATGAGCCTACAGCAGGTCTTGACCCTAGAGGCCGTGATGAGATACTACAAGAAATTGTAGATCTAAAAGAGAAACAGAATCTGACAGTAATTCTGGTTTCTCACAGCATGGAAGACATAGCTAAGATTGTTGATAAACTAGCGGTTATGTATAAAGGTGAGATGGTTTCTCAAGGCAATCCCAGGGAAATTTTCAAGGATTACCAGGGTCTAGTAGAGAAGGGTCTGGGCATACCCCAGGTTACGGAGCTAATGATTAAACTTAAAGGCAAGGGCAAAAATGTATCCACAGATATTTTGACAGTGGAAGAAGCCAGGGCAGAGATTTTAAAAACCTTAAGGAGGAAGGGCCTTGCGTGAAATAACAATCGGCCAGTATATTCCGGGAAATTCCCTAGTCCATCGCTTGGACCCTAGGACTAAAATTTTAGTAACTCTGGCTTACATGATACTTTTGTTTGCCCTAAATAATTTTTACGGATATATTTTTCCGGTAGTTTTCTTAATACTTGCTACTATACTCTCTAGGATCTCAGTTAGGTACTTGCTAAAAGGGCTAAAGCCACTGATTTTTATAATCACCCTAACCTTTGTATTGAATTCCTTTATGATAAAAGGTCGGGTGATTTATGAGTTAGGTCCCCTGGATATAACTTATGAAGGCTTGGTTCAAGGTGCTTTTATGGCCATACGACTAATCTTATTGATTACGGGCACATCTTTGCTTACTTTGACCACTTCGCCCATATCCCTTACCGATGGGATTGAAAGGTTGCTTTCACCTTTTAAAAAAGTCGGAGTGCCTGCCCATGAATTGGCCATGATGATGACTATAGCTTTAAGATTTATTCCCACATTGCTAGAAGAAACTGACAAAATAATGAAAGCTCAGATGGCCAGAGGGGCAGATTTTGAAAGTGGCAACTTAATAAACCGAGCTAAAAATTTAGTTCCACTGCTAGTCCCCCTTTTTATCAGCGCCTTTCGCCGAGCAGATGATTTGGCTATGGCAATGGAAGCCAGGTGTTACCGAGGAGGGGAAAACAGGACCAGATTGAAGGAATTAAAGATGACATTTATCGACATGGCAACCTTTGCAGTATTTACATTATTTGCCATAGGTGGCATTGCGAGCCGTTTTTTGTAGCAGGTGTTTTATATGAATGTAAAAATACTGCTGGAATATGACGGAACAGCTTATTGTGGTTGGCAGAGGCAAAAAAATGCCCTCTCCATTCAAGAAGTCCTGGAAACTGCAATTAGCTCAATTACCGGAGAAAAAATTCATGTAATAGGCTCTGGTCGCACAGATAGAGGAGTCCATGCCCTAGGCCAGGTGGCCAATTTTAAGACAAATACCCGTATTCCCATAGAAAAACTGCCTTATGCTATCAACAGCAAGCTGCCAGAAGATATAGTTGTAAAACACGCAGAAAAAGTTGCGGAAAATTTCCATGCAAGGTTTTCTGCCAAATCCAAGATTTACACATATACCATTTATAACTCAAAGTTTCCATCACCGCTACTTAGAAGATACAGCTATTTTTGCCCTAGACCCTTGGACATTGAGGCAATGAAAAGGGCAGCTGAAAAGCTTGTGGGTATTCATGACTTTAAAGCTTTCATGGCATCAGGAAGCGAAGTAAAATCCACGGTGCGCCATATTCAAAGACTGGAAGTTGAGCGAAATGGTGACATAGTGAGGCTTGAGGTTCAAGCGGATGGTTTTTTGTACAACATGGTGCGGATAATAGCCGGAACCTTGTTAGATGTGGGTATAGGGAAAATTGATGCCGATGATATGACTTCTATACTCAAGTCAAAAGATAGAAGTTGTGCAGGAAAAACCCTTGCACCTCAGGGCTTATGTCTTGTAAAGGTTATATATTAAAGCTTTATAAGCTCTTTCTATAGGTTTAAAAATTACCATTAATTAACAATGCTTGACACAAAAAAAGGCCTATTATACAATAACTTTATGCAAAAAGGAGGGAAAGTAATGAGCACATTCATGGCAAAAAAGGAAGAAGTAAAAAGGGACTGGTATGTAATTGATGCAGCAGGCAAACCATTGGGCAGACTTGCATCTAAAGTAGCCATGATTTTAAGGGGTAAACATAAACCCATATATACTCCCCATGTGGATACTGGCGATTATGTTATCATAGTCAATGCTGATAAAGTCATACTTACAGGAAAGAAAATGGACGATAAAATGTATTATCACCATACAGGTTATCCAGGCGGTATAAAGTCAATTAACTTTAGAAAATTTATGGAAAAAAGTCCCGAGAAGGTGGTATATAAAGCTGTATGGGGCATGCTGCCACACAACGCTTTGGGACGTAAAATGATTAAGAAGTTGAAAATATATAAGGGCTCGGAGCACCCCCATGAGGCTCAAAAGCCACAGGCACTCTCTTTTGACAAGTAAGAGAAAGGAGGAAGGATATGAAACAGGCAGTACTTGCTACAGGTAGGAGAAAAACTGCTGTCGCCAAAGTTTGGATTATGCCCGGCACTGGAAAAATCGTCATCAATAAAAGGCCACTGGACGATTACTTTGGCCTTGAAACCCTAAAAGCTGAAGTAAAAAGACCCCTTGAACAATTAAATGCTTTAGATAAATTTGATGTAGTTGCAAGAGTTAAAGGCGGTGGATTTACAGGTCAAGCTGGAGCCATACGCCATGGAATTGCTCGTGCTCTTTTAAAAATTGATAGTGATTTTAAGCCTGTTCTTAAAAAAGAAGGATTTTTAACAAGAGATCCTCGCATGAAGGAAAGAAAGAAATACGGCCTCAAAAAAGCACGTCGTGCTCCACAATTCTCCAAGAGATAAGACTTGTGTTTCATTACACACGAGTTTGTTTACAATTACAAAGTTTGCTTATC
>JAMNZY010000047.1 GCA_023622055.1 Bacillota bacterium | reverse complement strand
TACAGGAAGCATCCCAATGGGCAGTTCCGGCAATTAAGGCGGTAGTGGGAAATCAGTTGATGACAGGGGCAAACGGCATCTTTTCGCCAAAACAAAATGTTACTAGGGAGATGGTAGCCACGGTAATAGTAAGAGTATTTGAAAGAGGCGAAGGTCAGTGAGACTTTTCAAGGACAGAAATATCCTGTTTACAGTTTCAATCCTACTGATAGCCTGTTTATTCATTGCGGGCTGCGGCAGCAAACCGACTGCTCCCGAAACTTCTCCTCAATCTGAAAGAGGCGAGGAGAATGTTCAACAGGTAGCAGCCATCGGCCACGGTCAGGAAGGGCAAAAGCAGAAAGAAAGCATCGACACGGCAGCTCCTGTGCTGAAAGCGGAGGAGTCTAGAGAAAGTCCGGAAAAAAGCAGTGCAAACGAAAAAGGTCAGGAAGATGTAAAAAGCCAAACTAAGGAACAGGAAAAGTCCGGGGATGCGGATAAGGTCCCTTCCGTAACTATATCCATAGTTGGCCACAAGGACATAGGTGTAATTTTGGAAGCAACAGAGGTTGAAATAGAAGAATGGGAAACGGTGCTTGATGCGCTGAAAAAGGCGGCAAAGCAAAACAATAACAGCTTATGTGGAAGGCATAGACAATATATTTGAATTTGACTATGGGGTAAAAAGCGGATGGATTTACAGAGTAAACGGCAGTATTTACAGTAAAAGTGCCGGAGCTTATACCGTAAAAGCCGGTGATGTGATTGAGTGGCTATATACCCTTGATTTGGGCAGAGACTTGGATGATGTTGCAGGTTTTGGAGGGGCTGGGGATGAATAGGGGTTTTGCATCTCTTCATCCCTCCCCGTGTTTCCTGTACTATGTGAGCCTGGTCATACTCGCGATGATAATATACCATCCCCTGTTTTTGTCTTTGGCTTTGTGTGCCCAAATACTGTTAAATATCATGCAGGATGGCGGCAAAAAGCTGAAAGAATCCATTAAATACTTCATATTTTTAGGTCTATTAATATTCCTAATAAATCCCATTATTTCCCACCGAGGGCAGACTGTGCTTTTTTATTTCTTTGACAACCCAGTAACACTGGAAGCTGTAATTTACGGCTTTGTCATGATGATGTCCCTTCTTACCATACTCGTAGCCTTTATTTCCTACAATTTGGTCATAACTCCCGATAAATTTATGTTTCTTTTTTCATCTATTTTTCCCAAAACGGCATTTATGTGCATGATGGCAATGCGATTTGTCCCTGTTCTCAGAAAGCGCAGCCAGGACATTGCCTTAGTTCAAAAAACAAGAGGGACAGATACTTCTACAGGCAGTTTTGTTCAGCGTATCAAAAACGGTATGCAGATAATCATTATATTGATTACATGGTCTTTGGAAGAAGCTATTATTACATCAAGATCCATGAGAGCAAGGGGATATGGTATAACAAAGGACAGAACTTCCTATTTTGATTACAAAATGACAAAGAGAGATTGGACAGTTCTTGGCCTGATAATTTTGTCTTTTGGCAATCTGCTGTACTGCTGGCATTGTGGCATAGGATACTTTCAAGTATACCCGGAGGTTTCGGCACTGACTTTAGACATAGATACAGGACTTTTTTTAGCCGCATCTTTAATATACCTGGCCATCCCCATAGTAATAGAAGGAGCTGAAAGGCTAATATGGCTTTAATAGATATACAAAACTTAAATTTTACTTATCCCAATGCAAAAGAAAGGGCTTTAAAGAATGTGAATATCTCTGTAGAAGCGGGAGAATTTGTAGTCATATGCGGTCCTTCGGGCTGTGGGAAGACTACCCTGCTCAGCCTATTAAAAAGAGAAATTCGTCCAGAAGGCGAAATCTGCGGCAAGATTTACTACCGGGGGAAACCTCTACACCAGATTTCTGAAAGAGGAGCAGTTGAAGAAATAGGCATGGTCTTTCAAGACCCTGAAAATCAGATAGTATTAGATACAGTTGTGCATGAACTGGCCTTTGGCATGGAAAATCTGGGCTATGGTATATTGACTATGAAAAAGCGAATAGGTGAAATGTGCAGTTTTTTTGGATTGGAAAAAATGCTTCACAAACCTGTAAATGAGCTTTCAGGTGGGGAGAAGCAGATACTGAACCTTGCATCAGTGCTTTTACTGCAACCTAAAGTGCTGCTTTTAGATGAACCTACTGCCCAGTTGGACCCCATAGGGGCAAAACAGTTTTTGCAGATAGTGTATAGACTCAATAGAGAGCTTTCCATGACAGTAATAATGAGTGAACATAGACTGGAAGATGTGTTCTCCTTAGCGGACAAAATAATCTTTATGGAAAAAGGCCAAGTGAAGCACATGGGAAATCCCAAAAGTATCAGTTTTGACATTCTGAAATCCAAAAATGCCTCACTGCACAACTACCTGCCTTCTCTGGTTAGAATGTACTCATATTTAAAAGAAGATATTCAGGAAAAAGAAATACCTGTCGATGTGAGAGAGGCAAAAAAGGCAATATGGCATCTGCTAGAGGAAAACCAAGTAAGAGATAACAGAGGTTCAGATAAAAGCTGTAAAACTTCCGAAAAACCAATTATAAAAGTGACAGATATAAGTTTTCGATATGAAAAAGACATGCCCAACATTTTAGACAGACTGTCCTTGGATGTATACCCGGGAGAATTTCTGACAATTTTAGGTGGCAACGGGGCCGGCAAATCCACACTGCTTCAAGTTATGGCAGGCCTAAAAAAGCCTCAAAGGGGTAAAGTTTACTTTAATGGTCGTGATATACTGCAAATTCCAGAAGAAGAAAGATATTTAAAAATAGGGTATCTGGCGCAAAATCCCATGCTTTACTTCATCTACGAGACTGTGGAAGAGGAACTTTATAAAAGGGCAGAAATGCTGAGAACAAAAGTTGAAGGTATAGACCAAATGTTGGAAAAATACGTGGATTTATTTGGTATAGGGCCTTTGCTTAAAAGACATCCCTATGATTTAAGCGGAGGGGAAAAACAGAAATTGGCCATGACAATAGTCCTTTTATCAAAGCCACAAGTTCTCTTGCTGGACGAGCCCACAAAAGGTTTTGACCCGACATTTAAAATAAGCTTTAAAAATATACTTGATATACTCATAAATACTGGCATCACAATCATCATGGTATCTCATGATATAGAATTTGTTGCGGCAAATGCCTCCTCCTGTGCTCTGCTTTTTAACGGTGAAATAACCAGCAAAGCCACGCCAACAAATTTTTTCAGTGAGAATTATTTTTATACTACAGCCGTAAATAGAACCGTCAGGGAAAAACTGCCCAAGGCTATTACTGTTGAGGATGTGATAAAGGCATGCAAGGGGGAAAAATTCACAAGGGCAAAATTCGCCTTATGCTGACAATTACAAGTATTGCAGTCATTCTCATGTTTTCCGTATACGCAGCAGACAAATTCCTCATGCCCGTGAGCTTTGTTTTACTAATACTATCAATGATACCTTTTTATCTTGAGTTTGAGAAAAAAGAATTAAATGCAGAAGAAATGGTGTTGATTGCCATGCTTTCGGCGCTGGCAGCAGTAGGACGGGTGCCCTTTGCTGCTCTTCCCAGCATTCAGCCTACCTCTTTTATAGTGATTATGTCTGCCATGGCCTTTGGAAAAGAAGTGGGATTTTTAGTTGGAAATACAGCGGCACTGATTTCAAATATTTTTCTTGGGCAGGGGCCTTGGACACCTTGGCAGATGGTTAGCTGGGGAATGATGGGCTTTACTGCTGGATGGCTAAAAGATGTCAATTTAATGGAATCAAAACATCGCCTTTGCTTTTTTGGATTTGTATGGGGATTTTTATTTGGCTGGATGATGAATCTATGGGTATTGCTGTTTTTCCAGCTAAGTGATATATCATGGAAGTTAATATTAAGTTCCTGCATTGCCAGTTTTAAATTTGACCTAAATCACGCCCTGTGCAATGTGGTTTTTATGCTACTTTTTCATGAACGTTTTATGAAAGTTTTTAGTAGGATTAAAGAAAAATATGGGTTACTAAAGTGAATTGAATGGAATTATAAAGTGTAATAAAATGAAGAAAAACAATATATTATCATTAGAAATACTTGTGCTTGGGAACTTTTAGCATAAAAAGGGAGGAGACATCTGATGCTGGTTAATAAAATAGAGGAGTACTATACTGAACATGATTTAAACTGTGCCGAAACCATACTTAATGCAGCAAATGACGTGTATAAGCTGGGTCTAGACAAGAATGCGCTAAAAATGGCTTCAGGTTTTGGCGGGGGAATGGGTATTGACAGTGTATGTGGTGCTCTCACCGGCGGCATAATGGTGTTGGGAGTGCTTTTTGTAAAGGAAAGGGCCCATGAAAGTGACAGAATTAAAACATTAGAAAAAGAGTTTTTTAATCGATATAGAGATAAAATGGGAGATGTGAACTGCCCTCCATTAAAAGAAAAACACCACAAAGATGAAATTAAATGTTTAAATGTCATAAAGGAAGCCGGGATTATCCTAGATGATATAATAAAAAGAGAATTAAACAGCTCAAAGGGCTGTGAGTAACCCTTTGAGCAGGGAAGGGCAATTATAGGCTTTTACTTGACAAGGACAATCCTGATGAGAGAACCTTTACTAGACCTACGGAAACAGCGCTGTCAAGAAAGTGGTGCAGCAGTGTTCCTATACCTACTACTACAAAAGCAGTATACAAGTCAAAACCAAGGGGAAGCACAATCAGAGCCTCACCTATGGCATGAATAGGTGCAACTAGAATCAGGGCTTTCTGAAAGGAAAGTCCTTTTTTTATCATTAAAGCTCCTGTCAAGCCAAAAAACACGTGGACAAAAGCTCTGGCTGCCACCACTGGTCCCATAATTAACAAAAACCCCAAAGTAGAACCTAAACCCACCATAACCGCTGCCGTAGGGCTTACCAACATGGATATCATCGAGGGGACATGGGACGCCAAAGTGGCAGAAAAGGGCGGAATGTAGATTTTGAGGTATCCGCCGAAGGCAATAGGTATTAGCAGTGACAAAGCTGCAAGTAAGGCACTTGTAACAATTTCCTTAGCTTTCATAGTTATTAAGTCCTTTCACAATTTTTATGGTTAAACTATTAGCAATACTTCGATAGTCGTCAGGTAATACAAGAGAGCGAATTTTGTTTTTTATAAAAACAAGTAGAGCGAGCTGTATTACCTGACGACCTTGTCATTCACACTACTTTGTAAAACCATCGATATTTTAATATTTATTATACTGTATATACACCTGTATAGTCAACAAGTTTTAAAAAAATGCCTTTTTCTTATTCTAATAGAAATCCTTTCTCTTTCAGCAACTTTTCAGCGTTTTTTATGCAGTCATAATTAATTGCTTCTACAGTGTGTATGTGAACACCGTTTGTGAGTTGGGAAAGCAAGCTTGCCTCATGTTCTTTTACCGCTTTTAAGAAATTTTCTACATCTTGAGAGTTTGAAAGCATTAGCAAGCCCTGTAGCTCACCGTAAAGGGGATGCTCTACTATGACATCAACAACTTTGCAGCCACATTGGACAAAAGTTAAAAGTTCTTCTCTGGTACTTTCTTCATGGTGGCATACGGCTATTTGCTTTGTACAAAGCTGTGGAGGTTTTTTCATTAAATATCCTTGGGCAGTGGCAATTATATCCTGTCCGGAGGCTCTTAGAATCGCAATGTCCTTTACAATTACTTGACGGGTAACGCCAAAAATTTTTGCCAGTTCATTGCCTGATATAGGCTCAGGCCGTGTGTTTAGTAAATCAAGGATTTTTTCCCTTCTTTTGTCGATATTCATTTCCCTTACCTCCCTTAACACTTGACTCATTATACCAAATTTGTAAGAAGATTTAAATCCTTTTGTATAAAAACTCATTTTACACGATGAAAAAACCTGAAATTTCCTTATAAACAATAATATGCATGTATAGTTTTGCTTGAAAAATGGCTTACTTTCTTGTATTATATAAAAATGATACTATACTTTAGTGGATTGTTAAAGGAGGCTTTTTTTTGAAACTTGAGCGAATTTTAAAGTTGGCAGATTCTTTAAAAAAAGAAAATATCGGTGCCGTTCTTGTTGGACCATCACCGGATTTAGAATATCTGACTGGCCTTACCCCTTCACATGATGAGAGGTTTAAGGGGTTATTTGTTTTGTCTGACGGAAGTTTCTTCTACATATCCCCGTCCCTTTATCTGGAAGAGACTCAAAGAGGTTTGGGTCAAGATGCAAAAATTTACGTGTGGTACGATGATGAAGGTTTTTTAGGTGCATTAAAACAGGCCAGGGATGACTTTAAGCTAGAAGGCCTACGCATAGCAGTAAGTGACGGCATTTCAGCTGTCCACCTGCTGGACATACAGGAAGCTATTGACGGCGAATTCGTAAAGGGAAACATTATAGTAGGTGAACTTAGAATGATAAAGGATGCTGAAGAAGTAGACAATCTACGGAAAGCATCTGAAATTATAGATGAAGTTGTAAAAGATTTGTATGAATTTATACGGCCCGGTATCCGGGAAAGGGATATTAAGAGAAAAATAGAAGAACTTTGCCTTGAAAAGGGCGCTTCTGGTCTGTCCTTTGACCCAATTGTGGCTTCAGGCCCAAACAGCTCTATGCCCCACTATAACGGTGACAGCCGGGTTATTCAAGAGCGTGATATCGTCCTCCTTGATTTAGGATGTAAATATAAGGGCTATTGCTCGGATACTACCCGCACATTTTTCATAGGTGAGCCTAGTGAAAAGGAGAAAGAGGTCTATGCCGCAGTACTTGAGGCAAACCTGGCGGCGGAGGCCTATGTTAAAGAAGGTGTAGCTTGCGGGGAAGTAGATAAAGTAGCCCGGGACGTTCTGAAAAAAGCAGGTCTTGATAAATACTTTATCACAAGAACCGGTCATGGAATCGGTGTAAATATTCACGAATACCCTAATATAGTTGCAAATAATAAGCAGATTATAAAAAATGGCATGGCCTTTAGTATTGAGCCCAGTGTCTGCATCCCAGGAGAATTTGGAATACGCATAGAAGACATAGTTGTGGTAAATGAAGGAAAAGCTGAAGTGCTGAATAAATTTACAAAAGAGATGCTGGTAATTTAATTAAAAAGGGGGGGCAGTTTAAATAAACCTATATTTATTAATTCTATTTGTTTAATTAATTCTTTAATTAATTATAGGAGGGGAAAAAATGACAAAAAAATTACTTTCTTTATTATTAGTGACATGCCTGCTAATTGGTGTAGTAGGCTGTGGCGGCGGCAGCCAGCAGTCTGGATCTGATGTGCCCGCCGGCGATGACTGGAAGATTGGTATTTTAACAGGTACAAGCTCTCAAAACGAAGAGGAATTTATTGCTGGCCGCGAACTAGTAGAAATATATGGTGAAGACAGGGTCATTCACAAAACATATCCTGACAACTTTACAAAAGAACAAGAAACCACAATTACATTAGCCATGGATATGGCTTCAGATCCCAGTGTAAAAGCCATTATCTTTTGTCAAGCAGTTCCAGGAACTGCAGCAGCTTTTGAGATGATTAGAGAACAGCGGGATGACATCCTCTTAATAGCAGGACTACCCCAGGAAGATCCTGCCATAATGAGTGAAATAGCTGATATCGTAGTAGATACAGACAACCTGAGACGTGGTGAAACCATAATGGAGCTGGCCCATGAAATGGGTGCCAAAAAGTTCATCCACTATTCATTCCCAAGACATATGTCTATTGAGCTTTTAGCTCAAAGAAGAGATAATTTCCAGAAAAAAGCTGAAGAACTAGGCATAGAGTTTATAGAAGTATCTGCTCCGGACCCCATGGGTGAAGGTGGAATTCCTGCCACACAGCAATTCATTTTAGAAGACGTGCCAAGACAGGTTGCAGAGCATGGCAAAGACACAGCTTTCTTCAGCACAAACTGTGCTATGCAGGAACCCTTAATTAAAAAAGTTCTCGATGAAGGAGCTATTTTCCCCGAACAGTGCTGCCCAAGCCCATATCACGGATATCCTGGAGCTTTAGGCATAGAAATACCTGAGGATAAAATTGGAGATGTAGAGTACATCATAAGTGAGATTAAAGACAAAGTGGCAGAAAAGGAAAATGCCGGCAGAATGGGTACCTGGTCAGTTCCTGCTGCAATAGCACTAATTAGAGCATGTGGAGCATATGCAGTAGAGTATGCCCAGGGCAATGTGGAACGCCAAGACATAGATGCCTTCATTGAGTTCCTAAGGCAAGAAGCAGGGGACATAAAATACCAGACATACAAATCTGACAACTTCCTTCTCTTTGTAGGCGAATCAATAGTATTCTAAATAGCAGATGACATCAATATTTAAGGTTGCCTGTAAGGCAACCTTAAATATTGAAATCACGAGGAGGGTAAATTTTGAGCAAGCCAATCTTACAATTAATAGATATTTCCAAGGAATACTATGGAAACCGAGTCTTAAAAAAAGTTAACCTAACTGTTTACCCCGGTGAAGTTCACGCTATTGTTGGTGAAAACGGTGCCGGAAAATCCACCTTGATGAACATTTTATTTGGCATGCCAGTTATTCATAGCACAGGGGGATTTTCTGGTCAGATTATTTTTGATGGGGAACCTGCTGATATTAACTCGCCAAAAGTGGCAATGGAAAAAGGAATAGGCATGGTCCATCAGGAATTTATGCTGCTTCCCGGTTTTACCATTACTGAAAACCTGAAGCTTAACCGTGAAATCACTAAGCACAACCTTGTCAGTAAATTGTTAGGGGAAAAAATGAAAAGCCTCGATATGGAGGCAATGCGGAAGGATGCTAGGAAGGCATTAGATACTTTAGGTGTAGATATTGATGAAATGCTTCCTGTGGAAGGACTACCTGTTGGTCACAAACAATTTATAGAAATCGCCAGGGAGATAGATAAGACAAATGTAAGACTCTTAGTCTTTGACGAGCCTACTGCAGTACTTACTGAAATCGAGGCAGATCTTTTCCTAAAAGCTGTAGAAAAGCTTGCTGCCAGCGGCATAGCCATACTCTTTATTACACACCGGCTCAGTGAAGTCATGCAAGTAGCTGACAATATTACCGTAATAAGAGACGGTGAAGTGGTAGGGAGACTCACCAGAGAAGAGGCTACCATTGAAGATATGGCCAGGCTGATGGTAGGCAGGAAAATCGATAGAATAGAGAAGACGAAAAAGGTTAATAATGGCACAGATGAAAATATATTGGAAATAAAGAATCTTAAAGTAGATATGCCTGGTGAAGTAGTTAAAAACGTAAATCTGAATGTTAAAAAAGGTGAAATTTTGGGAATTGGAGGCTTGGCTGGCCACGGTAAAATAGGAATTGCCAATGGAATAATGGGCCTTTATCCCGCCTCTGGTGAGGTTATTTTTAAGGGAGAGAAAATCAAGCTGAACAGTCCCAATGATGTCCTGTCAAGGGGAATGGCTTTTGTGTCAGAAGACCGCCGTGGTGTAGGTTTGCTTTTAGACGAAAGCATAGAAAAAAACATTGTACTCACTGCCATGCAGGTTCAAAGGAAATTTTTAACCAGAATTTTAGGGGTCAATTTTGCCCTCAGCAGTAAAATTAGAGAACATGCAAAGAAACTCATAAAAGAATTGGACATAAGGTGCACAGGGCCTGAACAGCCGGTCCGCAGGCTCAGTGGCGGAAATCAGCAAAAGGTATGCATAGCCCGAGCTGTTACTTTAGAGCCTGATTTGCTTTTTGTTTCAGAGCCTACTCGGGGAATTGATGTAGGTGCCAAAAAAATTGTTCTGGACCTCTTGTTAAAACTAAACCAGGAATTGGGGATGACAATTGTAATTACATCCAGTGAACTGGCTGAGTTGCGTTCTATTTGCGACAGAATTGCCATTATATATGATGGAAAGCTTGAAGGTATTTTACCCCCTGATGCCGACGATACTGATTTTGGATTGATGATGGCTGGTGGGCACTCTGATAAGGCAAAGGAGGTTTCCTGATGAGCCAAATAAAAAAATTCATTGATAATTTTGGCTATACCAGGATAATTATTATCCTATTTTTGATATTACTTTTTATAGCAGCTTTTGCGTTAGAATTGCAGACAAAAAGTCTTATTTCTGGAATATTAAATAGAGCAGGCATGAATATGCTACTGACTTTAGCAATGGTTCCTTCAATACAATCAGGGACAGGACTAAATTTTGGTCTCTCAATAGGCATACTGTGCGGCGTCCTGGGGGCAGTGCTGAGCATCGCCATGGATTTGACAGGAGGGCGGGCATTTTTTGTAGCCAATGTCCTGGGTATTTTATTTGCCATTGTTGCTGGATATGTATATGGTCTTTTGCTAAACCGGGTAAAGACTCAAGAAATGTTAATTGGCACATATGCAGGATTTTCTGTGGTTTCAGGAATGTGTATGTTCTGGATTTTAGCGCCTTTTAAGAGCCCAAAAATGATTTGGCCTTATGGAGGAAGGGGCCTGAGGGTTACCGTTTCTCTGGAAGATACATTTGACAAGGTATTAAACAATTTTCTGCTGGGACAGTATAACGGTATAGAAGTGCCTTGGGGATTATATGGCTATATTATTCTCTTGTGTCTTGCGGTATGGCTGTTTTCTCGCAGCAAGACGGGAATTGCCATGCAGACGGCGGGAAGCAATCCTAGATTTGCCGAGGCTTCCGGAATTAATGTGGACAGCATGCGCATAATAGGCACTATTTTGTCAACAGTCCTTGGAGCCATGGGAATCTTAGTATATGCCCAAAGTTATGGCTTTCTGCAGTTGTATACTGCACCACTGTATATGGCTTTTCCTGCAGTTGCCGCCATCCTCATAGGTGGAGCAACGGTTCGGAAGGCATCTATCGCCCACGTTATTATAGGCACATTCTTGTTTCAGGCACTGCTTGTAGTAGCTTTGCCAGTGACTAATGCAGTGCTTCCAGAGGGAAATCTTTCAGAAGTAGTAAGAATCATCATAAGCAACGGAATCATAGTGTACGCTCTAACCAGGATTGGCGGAGGTGAATGAGCTTGTTGCAGAATATCAAAAAGGGTATTAGGAATAATATAGTGCCTGTTGTTTTTACAATATTGTGTTTGGTGGGAGCAATCGTAGCTCAAGCCAGCCCCTTCTTTCTCCTAAGTTCAGTAGTGGTCAGGCTGGCCCGAAATTTACTGCTGGTGTTTTCATTAATAATTCCTGTTGTCAGCGGCCTTGGCCTTAACTTTGGTATAGTTTTGGGAGCAATGGCAGCTCAAATAGCATTGGTAGCAGTGACACATTGGAATATTACTGGCCTTGGTGGTTTTGTTGTTGCCGCTATTTTATCTGTTCCTTTATCAATACTGTTTGGATGGCTTACGGGAAAGGTGTTAAACAAGGCTAAAGGCAATGAAATGATCACTAGTATGATGCTGGGCTTTTTTGCAAATGGTCTCTATCAGCTTTTGTTTTTGTTTATCCTGGGTGGCGTAATCCCCATGGTCAACGAAGCCATAATGCTTCCTTCAGGAATTGGTATTAAAAACACCGTTTCCCTGAGGGGAATAAAATATGCTTTAGATGATGTAATTAAGATAAGCTACGGCAGTTTGACTATACCTATTTTAACCTTTGCCGTCATTGCCCTGTTTGCTCTTGCCATAAAGTTTCTCCTGCAGACAAAACTAGGCCAGGAACTAAGGTGTGTAGGACAAGATATGAACATAGCTGCTACTTCAGGTATAGATGTAGATAAGATGAGGATAATTGCTGTTATTATGTCAACGGTTCTGGCAGCTTGGGGTCAGTTAATACACCTACAAAATATCGGCATCCTGCAAACTTACGGCAGCCATGAGCAAGTTGGCCTTTTTGCAGTAGCTTCCATACTGATAGGTGGAGCTTCAGTTACAAAAGCCACTATAGGACAGGCGGTCCTAGGCACTTTCCTCTTTCATCTGCTCTTTATCATATCACCTATGGCAGGTCAACAGTTAGTTGGTGAGCCTCAGGTAGGTGAATATTTCAGAGCTTTTGTAGCCTACGGCGTAATAGGTGTTTCTTTAGCCCTTCATGCCTGGCAAAAACAGCAGGCCCAAAAGGATAAATTAAAACAGGAAATATAAAGAGATATAATTAGTTTAAGGTGAGGTTTTTGCCTCATCTTAATTTATTTTATCTAAAGATATTATAGATACTTTCCACCAAAATCATAATCCCTTTATTAGGGCTTGGAATTTTTATGCCAATAACTTGTAAAAGACTAAGCACAAAGCCTATACCCAGCAGCACTGAAAAGGCTGCAAGTTCCCGCCACAGTTTTTGTTTAATTAATATAGGTATATGAAGCCATGCTATTATAATAAATACTGATATCACAAGTACAATCATGATCTACCACCAGTCTTATCTGCCTGTTATCGAAACAGTTGAAAGGCCACTGGTCCTAATTTTTGCCTTTACTTTTATTTCTACATCTACTTCAGGCAGCAAATCTTGCCACTTGGTTTGAAGAGTTTTCCACTTCTTGGGGTATTTCTTGCGAACTGCTTTGCCAAATCCGAAAATATCTACGCTCCATTCCCTTTGAGCCTTTTCTAAAACTGCTTGGATTTCATTTTTTATAACTTGGGCCTTGCGCTTTTCCAGCTCATACAACATTTCTGAACTTGTAAAATCAATATCGGATAAATCTTCTGCCACATTTCCTTCTTCCTCTATTTCAACGGTGATTTTAATCTCATCATCTAAAATTTCTGGAATTATCTTACTGCTTGCCCTTATGATTTCTATAGCCACATCTTTATTTTCATCCATGGGAGATTTTACCAGGATAACTCCACTTACCACTTTACCTAGAATCCAATTTAGGCCACGGGTCTCGTTTTGGTCTAAAAAACCAACTAGTTTATCTTTTTTAAAAACTGAAGCGCCGGTGAGTCTCATCTTGTGAGTTTTAGCCTCATTATCCTGTATCATTTCAATGCGGCATGCCACAGGATCAGAACCAGGAGTTGAAAGGTTTTTAATAAACTCATTTAAGTTTACCTTTACAGCCATAGAAGTGGCAGTGCTGGATTTTATCATATTGTCAATGGCTTGTGCTGGGATATTTTCCTGTTCGTGTTTTGCGCTAATAATATCATGGGCTTTGCCCTTTGCCACCAATAACCAACTGAGGCGCCTGTGTTCAGGGTCGCGATTTAAAAAGTCAAGCAGTGGGCCAATCCCTTGGCGAGCCAGTTCCTCTCCTATGACTATGACTTTGTTTTGCGGGAAAAACAATCTCCTATCTGATTGCATTGTGGCTTTTCTGGCAGCATCCATAAGTGTATATCCAGTAGATGTTAAGACCCATACACCTTTAGAACTTGCAGAACTAGAATCAGGGGAACTAGAACCCTTTAACTCATTAGGCTGTATTATTTGATAGGCGATGCTGTATTTTCCTTCTTCTTCTGATTTATCTATACCCATAGCAGAAACTATAGCTAAAGTATCAAGTTCCCGTCGACTCCAACAGCCGGCTAAAGCTGTTGACATGATGGCTATTAATAAAAGAACTGAAACAACTCTTTTCATTGGAAATCAGCTCTTTTCTTCCTGATTACAGCTACAATCAGCAGTAACAAAGGAATGGCAAAGGTAAATAGCAAGTTGTACAAAGTTAAAACTCTATACGATAAAAACTCATTTAGGGCAATCATGCTATCAGCTTGAAATATAGACATGCTCACCATTACCGTTCCCATGGCTACTACTATTGGGCGATAGTCTTTTAAATTTAGCAGCTGAGCTCCAGTTAAGACTGCCAAATAATAATGTGTGGTTATATCGATGAACATGCCTAGCGCCCAAAACCCCACAAACAGGGCATCAATTCTTTCCAAAAAATCACCTATGCTTATCATCCGGACTAATTTAAAAAAGGGAAAGTCTAAACTTTTTGCCTGCTCCACTCCAAAGACCCCTATTGTAGTTATGAAGGGGTTAGGTGAAGGGAAAAAATTAAAAAAACTATAAGCAGGGAATTTCTTATTTTTCGGGGCTCGTTTATATATGGTATAAGTATCCACAAAAACATGCCCATGGTAGTCCTGGCAGCTATAACAAAAGCACCGTAAAGGACAGGAACTATTCCATCCTCCAGCACTGGTGTGAGGTTGGAGATATCCACATCCTTTGCTATCAAAAGAAAGACTAAAAATACAGAGGATAAGATAACAGGGGCTATAATTTCTGCAAGACGACCAATGGTTTCTAAGCCATGAAAAACTGCATAGGCGGCACATAAGGCAGAGGCAATAATAAAAACTATAATAGGAGTTTCGGGATAGGGGACAGCTGTGAGAAATTCCCCCAGTTCCCTTAAAATTGTCGATGTCCGATGCAAAAAAAACCAAACGTACATTGCCTCTATTGACTCAATCAATGACAGCTTTGAAAACCGCTTTGCTAAAGTATAAACTGGCAGTGCCAGTATTATATGCATCGGAAATGCTAGGATTGAGGAAATCCACAAATCCTGACTCCATGGTGGAGAATTCACATATGGCAAAAATGCCATTGTTAGCATAAGACGACAAATGGTGAAAAGCATTACCATCTGTTTGTTTGAGATCTTTCCTTTTTCCAGCATAAATTACCTCTTTATTTTCTATCGTTTTTGGGAGGATTAGGCATTAAATCAGGTTTCTGACGAACCATGTTTTCTTCTTTGGCGATGAGTTGGGGTCTTTTATCCATTTTCCACAAAGGAGGACGGAAAAACACATCTTTCAAATCTTCTGTAACTATGGGTGCAATGGGGGAAAGATATGGCACTCCAAAGGACTTAAGGGAAACCATGTGGGTCAAAAACACTGCCGCACCAATCATAATGCCAAATAAACCTAGAAATGCCGCCAACAGTACATAGACAAAGCGCATAATAGATACCGTGTCATTTATGGAAGCTACCACATAAGAGGCTATGGCAGTTAAGGATACCACAATAACCATTGGGGCTCCTATGAGGCTGGCGGAAACTGCTGCTTCTCCAATTACAAGGGCTCCCACTATGCTTACGGCTTGACCAACAGGTCTTGGCAATCTGACTCCTGCCTCTTTTAAAATTTCATATATAATTCCCATCATTAAGGCCTCCACAGAGGCAGGAAAAGGAGTCCCTTCTCTGGCTGCAGCAATGCTTATGAGCATGGCAGGTGGTAACATTTCCTGGTGATAAGTTGTCAAGGCCACATATAATGCCGGCGAAAATACACTTATAAAATATGCAACAAATCTAAGTAACCTTAAAATTGAAGCGTAAAAGGGTCTGGAATAATAGTCTTCACTGCTTTGAAAAGCTTCTATGAATAGGTATGGGACAGTTAGTGCAAAAGGTGTTCCATCAGTTAATATTGCAACCCTGCCCTCTAACATTTTGGCAGCCACAATGTCAGGTTTTTCGCTATTGCCTACAGTTGGTAAAAAAGACAAAGGGCTGTCTTCAATGTACTGTTCGATGTAGCCTGATTCCAGAATGGCATCAGTGTCAATTTTAGAAAGCCGTCTTTTGACTTCTTCCACGATTTTTTCATCGGCAATGCCTTTTATATAAGCAATTACTACATCAGTCTGTGTCTGTTTGCCAATTTTCATCTTTTCAAATTTCAAGTTGGGATTTTTGATCTTTCTTCTAAGCTGTGACGTGGATATCCGGAGAGTTTCTGTAAAACCCTCCCGAGGTCCCCTAACCACCACATCAGTGTCAGGTGGGGTGATGTTTCGGCTTTCCCAACCCCGCAAACTGGCAATTAGGGCGGTAGAAAAACCATCTAAAAAAAGTGCCGTATCACCAGATAATATATAATCCAATGTTTCATGAAAGTCTTTTACTTTCTTTACCTCACTAAGGGTCAAAATTCGTTGATAAATAATGTTTAAAGCATTTTTGTGGTCAAACTCATCGTCTGCTTTTGATAAATTTATATCGATCATCAGAGGTTTCATCAAATTCATTTGCACGAAATCTTTGTCAACAAGACCATCTATATATACGATAAAGGCTTTTATGGGCACGCGAGTGCTGATTTCAAACTCACGTATCACTATGTCGCTGGCATTTGAAAAAGTGTCTTTAATTTTTAAAAGATTTTCCTCAATATTTGAAGACAAGGGAGTTTCAGTTTTTTCTGAAGTGCTGTGATTCGACTTTTGTTTTAAGTTAGATGAAGTAAAATACCTGTTTAACTTTCTAAGCCACTTTAGCATACTTATCCCTGTCCCATGTTTTACTATTTAGTTGTAGTATTTGCCCGTATCGTATTTATATGCAATGTTGCCAAGAAAGTCTTTTGCCTGATATAATTAAATATCATCCAAAGGGCAGGTGAGTTTTATGCTGTACATAAACAACACTTCTAACGATCCGTACTTTAATATGGCTCTTGATGAGTACGTAGTAAAACACCTTGATCCATCCAATGACTATTTTTATTTTTATATTAACAGGCCTACAGTAGTCATCGGAAGAAATCAAAATACCATAGAAGAGGTAAATTTAGATTATGTAAAGGAACACGACATAATAGTTGTGAGAAGAATGTCAGGGGGCGGGGCTGTCTACCACGACATGGGGAACATAAACTTTTCCTTTGTGGTAGACTATAGGAAAGAAGACTTCAATAGTATGGAGAGGTTTGCCAAGGCGATAGTTAAGGCCCTCAGCAAATTTGGGATAATGGCAGAGTTCACAGGTAGAAATGATATAACTATAGATAGGAAAAAATTTTCCGGCAATGCACAGTATGTCACAAGAAACCGGATTCTCCACCATGGTACACTGCTTTTTGACTCTGATTTGTCAGTGCTGTCTAAGGCATTGAATGTAAAGCCGGAAAAAATCAAGTCAAAGGGCATAAAATCCGTAAAAAGCAGAGTAACAAATATAAAAGAGTATCTACCTGATAAAGAAGTTACCATATCCCAATTTAAGGAGATGCTCCTTAAATATGTGTTTGAAGTGGAAGGATGTGAGTTTCAAGAATATCATCTCACACCGGAAGATATGGAAAAAATTATGGATTTGAGAAACAACAAGTATTCCACATGGGATTGGAATGTGGGCAGTTCCCCTGAATTTGATTTAATTCGCTCAGCCCGCTTTACAGGTGGGGAAGTCCAAATTCATATGAATGTCAAAGACGGAATAATAAGTGATATTAAATTCTATGGAGACTTTATGAGCATTCGGGATGTTGCTGAAGTGGAGGAAAAGCTTAAAGGTCAAAGATTTGTACAAAATGATATCAAAGATGTCCTCTCTGAAATTGATATAAAAGAATACTTTGGGTTTATTAGTTTAGAAGACCTTCTATCACTTTTTTAATTTAAAAACCCGCTAAGTTTTGACACCTTCAAAGTTTTCTATACTTGGAGGTGTTTTTTTTATGGGAAAACTATAGTAGTTAAGTAAGCAAATATAAATCAAAGTTATAAGACGATGCTAGTGCTTTTGGAATTCGAAAAACAGTTTATGAATTTCTGGATATTTTTCAAAGAACTTATTTAGTATATCAATATTTTTCACTGTGCCTGCAGTTAAATGGTGTTCAATCATTTCTGTTTGGCGAAGGATGTTGTCTTTCACTCCTATGTTTTTCAAAAATGTCTCTACAATTTGGTGCCTTTTTAACAAAAAATCTCCAATTTTTTTCCCTTCTTCTGTAAGCTGAATGATGCCGTATTTTTCATAGGCCAAAAGGCCCATTTCTGTAAGTTTTTGCACTGTCTTAGTAGCTGAAGAAGCCTGCACATTTAGCAGCTGTGCCAGATTTGTCACTCTTATGTATCCTTGTTTTTTACATGTCCTGTATATCATTTCAAGATAATCTTCCATACTGGGGGAAAGGTGAAACTTTTCCTGTCTGAGCAATTCATATCCTCTGTAAGTATGAAATTCCATGTTGTCTTCTGGTTTTGTTTTCAATTGTTAAACCTCCTAAGCTTTAGTAACACATTTTTAAGCAAATACATATATTATTGTTAGCAATTTAAAAGTTTCCCTAGTCTAACTTATTTATAGGGGACAAAAAATATGCGCTAAATGATAAGGATAAAGAGGGGGTTTATAGAAAGTGGAAAAAACCATTTCATTACATGATTTACCAATTGGGAAATTGGGAAAGGTCAAGAGCCTTACTGCAAAAGGCGGCATACGGCGGCGCCTAATGGATTTGGGTCTTGTTGAAAATACAATGGTTGAAGCCTTAA
>JAMNZY010000126.1 GCA_023622055.1 Bacillota bacterium | reverse complement strand
TGGCCTACTACTGAACCCAAGACCATGGGAAATCCGGCAAGGGCTGTTGCTAAAAAAGCAAAAAATGCGCTCATGCCAGATAATCTAAAGGCAGTGGCTATTGCCATGCCTTCAGGAATATTGTGAAGGGCCAGTGTCACCACAAGTACCAATCCGGTGCGCTGAGATGCTTCAAAGCCGCTGCCTATGGCAATTCCTTCGGGAAAGTTATGACTTGCAATGGCAAAAAACAGCATAATACCTGCCCTGGCAAAGTTCTGCATTTCGGTGTTATTATCAGGTGTAATTGATTCAAGGATAGTATCAGAACATATCAGAAATATTATCCCTATTATTATTCCAATGAGTGTGGGAAAAAGTCCTGAAATCTCTATAGCTTCAGGAATGAGTTCTGAAAAAACCGCCGTCAGCATTATTCCGCTGGCGAAACCCAACACCGGTGTCATTTTCTCAGCATTAACTTCTCTTAAAAAAAATGTATAAAAGCCTCCCATTCCAGTGCCGCCTACTCCAGCCAAGAAGCTTAAAAAAGTAGTGCTTAAATTGTTCATGCAGCTCACCTCTTCTAAAAAATCATATGCGCTCCTTCTTTTGTTATTCCCACAGATTGGCTGGAGCACTCAAAACTTAAAAATCCCTGTCACTACTCTATCAAAACCTGCATAATCTTTTACAACTTGTATATCTTTAAACCCCTCTTTTTCCATCAAGGTTTTAACCTCTAGAGCCTGATTCCAACCTATTTCTAGTATTATACTGCCTCCTGCTTTTAAAAATTCATGAGCCCTTGATATTATCCGGCGATAAAACTCTAATCCATCAGTGCCGCCATCCAAGGCAAGCTGTGGCTCATTTTTTACATCATTGGGAAGGTTTTTAAGGTCTTTAGAGGGAATATAGGGGGGATTTGAAACGATTATATCTAATCCGCGAATTTCTCTTTCCTCAAGGGGTGCCCACAGATCCCCTTGGAAAAGCAGCACCCGGTCTTGAACACCATGGGCAAATATATTTTTTCTTGCCACCTCACAAGCAATATCTGATATTTCAGTGGCATAAACTGTTGCTTTCGGGCTATTTACTGCAATGGCCACTGATATGGCCCCACTGCCACTGCACAAATCGGCAATTAAGGGATTTGAAATTTTACTTGCAGCTTTTAAGGCTTCCTCCACTACAAATTCCGTCTCAGGTCTGGGAATCAGTACACCTTTTTTTACATAAAAATTTAGGCCGTAAAACTCCTTCCGGCCTATAATATAAGCAATAGGGACAAACTGACACCGCTGTGCCAATAACGTCCCATAGCACTCCTGCTGCTCTTTCGTAAGTTTTATTTCATCATATACTAATAGTTTAAGTCGATCTGTGCCGAGTACATGGCTTAAAATCAGCTGGGAATCCAAAACAGGATTTGCCACTCCTGCCTCACGTAGCTTTTTTTGACCCATCTTCAAAGCTTCTCTTACATTCACTGAAAACACCTTTTCCTATTCCACTTGAGCCAGCTTTTTGGCCTGGTCTTCTGCTATTAAAGCGTCTATTATTTCATCCAGTTCTCCCTCAAGGACATTTGTCAACTGATGGATAGTAAGACCGATTCTGTGATCAGTAATCCTTCCTTGTGGAAAGTTATATGTGCGTATCCGCTCACTGCGGTCGCCGGACCCCACTTGACTGCGGCGGTTTTCAGCAATTTTTTGGTTTTGCTCTTCTTGAGCCTTTTCCAGTAGGCGCGCACGCAAAACTTTCATGGCCTTTTCCTTGTTTTTCAGCTGTGAGCGCTCATCCTGACAAGTTACAACTATCCCTGTAGGAAGGTGGGTGATTCTAACTGCTGAATCAGTAGTGTTTACACTCTGACCTCCATGACCTGAGGATCTAAAGATGTCTATCCTAAGGTCATTGGGATTTATTTCAATGTCAATTTCCTGGGCTTCAGGCAACACTGCCACCGTTGCAGCTGACGTGTGGATTCTGCCGCCGGCCTCAGTAGTGGGAACTCGCTGCACCCGGTGAACTCCTGACTCGTATTTTAAACGACTGTAAGCGCCATGGCCATTGATTTCAAAGATAATTTCTTTGTATCCGCCCAGTTCTGTAGGATTTGAATCAATTATCTCAGCTTTCCAGCCTTGCTTTTCAGCATAGCGGCTGTACATACGGAAAAGGTCTCCGGCAAAAAGGGCTGCCTCTTCGCCACCGGTGCCAGCTCTTATCTCCACAATTACACTCTTCTCATCATTGGGGTCTTTAGGGAGCAACAATATCTTTAAATGTTCCTTTAACTTTGCCTGTTTCTCTTCTAATTCTTCTAAGTCGCTTTTTATAAGCTCCTCCATTTCAACATCGCCGGAGGCTTCCTTCAACATCTCTTGGTTTTCTTCTATCTGCTCAAGGGTTTTTTTGTACTCTCTAAAACAATTTACAATTTCTTCAAGAGCAGCATGTTCTTTAGCAAGTTTTCTCCATTCTTCGTGTTTTGCTATAATCTCTGGATCAGCGATTTTTTGGGTCAGCTCAATATACCTCTGTTCTACCGCTTCTAACTTTTCTATCACAGTAAATCACCTTCCTGCAACAAGACTCAGTTTAAAACTCCCTTCAGTGCAGCTATGGCTACTTCCAATTGGGCTTCGTCGGGTTCCCGGGTAGTAAGTCTCTGAAGCCACATACCCGGAGCATTTAGTGCTCTTATGATGGGACTGTTGCATTTCCCGGCAAGTCTGATAAACTCATAGGAAATTCCCGATACCACTGGCAGCATAACTATTCTTGAAATTATTCGCAATATTATATTTGGCCATCCCATAAATGAAAAAAGCA
>JAMNZY010000220.1 GCA_023622055.1 Bacillota bacterium | reverse complement strand
GCTGTAGGAATTTTAACGAAAAAGTACTGATAAATGCCAAGAAAAGAAAGTATTAGTGTAGAAATTATTATGGCAACAAGCACTAACTTTATCGTTTTTGGATTTCTAAACAATACTGCAGCACTATAGAAAATCATAAAATACGCAGCGTAAAGGGGAATAGTATTGAGACTCTCAACTCTAACCACGGAAAACACTGCCGCAATACCTGCTGATGCCATAAATAGCAATGCTGGAACAATTGTTGCAGGTGTTGTTTTGTCAATATCATTTAACAGCACTGATATAAATGTCAATCCTATAATACCTACAGTATAAGTAGTTGGCAGCAAAGGCAGTATAAAGGCTGTCAGGACAAAACCTAACCATGGCCATATATAAATTGCAGTAGATGCAAAAATTATGCCGTATAATTTTATAAATGTAGTCAGTGGCAGAAGATAATACAACAGACCAGTTATGGTGCCAATTGCAGCAAATTCTAACCTGTCCTTGAAAGGCAAAAACTCTGCAGTATCCTCTTTGGGCAATATGGAAACATCGAAAAGCCACTGGCAAAATTTCCATATTCCGCTAGAAATCAACAAAGATTTTAAAGATACTCTGACATTTAACAAAAAAAATAATAAAACAAGTAAAATTCCGCGGTAAATCAAAGCTTTTGGAGTAAAGTTTTCAAAAAATCCCTGCAAGAAAGTAACAGATATCATAAAAGGCAAGAATATGTTGGCTATTGCTGAAATAGGAGCTTGTACAAAGGCATCAACAAATTTTAACAGGATTTTAAATGGAAAACTGTATTTCACAATGCCATTTAAAAAGGCACGGATTTTTTTCAAAGGAATATTAATCTTTCTAAAAGCTGTAATAAACCAACTTTCTTTTATTGCCCCTTGCTCCCAGCTTTCATAGGCTAAAAGTTTCCTTAGCCAACTGCCCTCAATTGTTCTTGATACAAACACAACAAAATAAGATATTATTCCGTATAATAAACTGTTTTTGTAAATCTCCGGTCTGAAGGCAAAAGTGATTAATTTTATAATAAAACTGTTTTGAATCCACAAACTGTCCATTATAATCTCCTCTTATGACAAGGGAATGTTATTGTACATCTATACTCATTACCGTTGACGTCACTGAATACATATTTGTTTTTAACTGCAATGTGGTACCAATTCGTATTTCATTGCTGCCCAGGACAATGGCATTTTCACCGGCAGAACCCTGGCCCTGAATTGTTATATACATATCTTTGTATACTGGATTGGGATATACCACTATACGCCCATCGGCAGTTTCTACAAGGGTTTCTGATGGCACAATTTCTACATTTGTGACTTTCCCTAAAACTCCATTGGTTTTGGTTTCTCTCACAATATCTCCTACTTTAACTACATTGCAAGTAGCATCTCTAACTTCTTTCACGTGGACCACAACTTCTATATTTCTTGTAACTGCCCCAGCCGACTGTTTGTTTTGCATTAAGGCAAAGCGGCCGATGACTGCTACAATCAATAAGATAACCAGCAAATCGATTATGTTTATTAATCCAAAAACTCTGCCTTTATTGTCTATTAGACTCATTTTTATCCTCCTCAATTACCTGATGGTACACTTTTAGCACTTCATCTGTCATAGTCTCTATAGAAAAATATCTAGCAACTTCTTGTCGGCCAAAAGCTCCGAGTTTCTTCCTAAGGTCAGCATCCATAAGCAGAGTCTTTATGGCCTCAGCTATATTTTGTGCGTCTGTTTTCTTATTTGCTCCCCGACCGCTAAAGTTATGCTTCATGGCCATTTTAAAGTTTTCCGGCCCCAGTATTCCCATAAACCCTGCCTCTCCGGCTATAATGACAGGCTTTTCCATAGCCATTGCTTCCAATGCTACGCGCCCTACTCCAACGGCCACATCTGCCATATTCATGAAAACAGGCGTATCAAGACGGGCTCCGGTGACGATGACCTTGTTTTGCTGAGATTTTAAGTTGTACTCAGCTGCCTGCTGTTTAATTATTTCATACTTGTCACCTTCGCCTACAATAACTAAATTTACGGCGGGAAAGACTCTTGCAATTTCCGGCATGGCTTCTATTAGTCTCAATGCAATTTCCCCTCGAGCACCCATGAGTCGGCTAATGTAGATAATCTTTAAATCTTCGCCTTTTAGCCCTAGCTCTCTTTCTACAGGAAAGGAGTCCACATTCTTGGGGTTAAACTGTTCAAGGTCAATGCCATTAGGGATAACTATAATTTTATCGGGACTTACTTTAAATCCATTTATCAGATGTTTTTTAACATCTTCACTGACAGCAATAACCCTTCTACCCCATGTAGTGATAAGCCGCATTCCCCAGTCGGCGGAATAAATGCCATGGGCAGTAGTTATGTAGGGGCAGCCAGTGGCGAAGCTTACCCATTGGGAAATCCAGGCAGGTATGCGGGCATGAGCATGGATGATATTTACTTGGTGCTTTTTTACAATATCAGTTAGGCCTCTTACAGAATTCACCAAGTGCATAGGGGATTTTCTGTCTAGGGGCAAAGTATAATGGGGAATACCGCCCTCTTCAAGGACTTTCGTCAATTTTCCACCATGAGAAGCCACCACGACATTTACGCCTTGTCTTTTCAATTGTTTGGCAAGAGAAACAGCATGAGTTTCTGCTCCGCCTGCATCAAGTGCCATTAAAGCCAATAATACCGTAAGTCTTTCCATTAAAAAAGCCTCTCTCTCCGAGAATTTGCTAAAAAAAGCATATCATCCTGCGAAAATAAAGTAAAGTTATGCTATGTATCTGGGTCTTTTGCCTTAATTTGTGACTGTATAGCCACCTTTAACCAATACTACAACATGGTTATTCTCTGCTCTTAAACCTCTGCCATCATCTCTGGGTACGATAAGTAAGTGGTTCTGATTTACATTCTCTCCCTTGGTTATGTCTCTTCCAGCTGTTACATCTGCCAAGCCACCCTTATCGCTGTCTACCACAGAAGCAATTCCACTTCTTAAAATTATTTCCGTACCTTTATCTCCGATTAACAGTTGACCTTGTTCTAAATACACTATCTCAAAGCTCGTAGAGCCACCGGATTTACCGTCTACATATTGCTTAAGATTGTATAATGCTTTATCAACATAACTCTTTGTAACAAGTGGGTCACTTTCTGAACCTGGTTCTGCTACATCCGCACTAGCACTTATAGCAAAGATGGAAAAAACAGTTACAGCTACTATCAACATAAAAAGCTTCAACAGTTTATTCATGAACAACACTCCCAAGGACTTTTTTCGCCTTTTAAGTATTCGACACCAGCATTGAATTTTCCTTGTATGGCATAAAACAAAACCCTCTCGGTTGTGATGGCTATATTTTACCACACTGTTGTAAAAATATCTAACACCGAGAGGGTATAAAGCTGTTTTTTATTGTCTAAAACTTACTTTTATCAGCCCAAAGGCCTAAGGCTGGATTACTTATATAGAAAATTTCTTCGCCAGTTTCCAGTGTATTAAATCCGTCTTTTAATTTGTTTATATCATATGTGTTTAGAGCCTCTTCAAGGGGCATGTATTCAAAGCCCACACTTTCAATTTCTTCTTTTGTCAATTTATCAGTGGCATAAGTTATTTTAAATCTGCCATCTGAGGAGCCGTGGATTAAATGGGCTGCGGCAGATAGGTCTCCTTGTAAGTCTTCATTTTCCTTGGTATAGGCCAGTATTTTGTCTCTGCCCACATATCCGTATTTTCTAATTAAAGTGTCAATGCCCTTGTCTTCACCAAACTGCCTGACTCCTGGGGCGATGATAATTAGATGTCCATTGTCTGCTAAAGCCATTCTGGTCCTGTATATTGCCTTGTTTCCTACCCATGTGGTTTTGAATTCTTCTGGATCAAGGTATACCACTGCTTTTCTAAGAGGCTCGTCTAAAAAGGTAATGTTCTTTTCTTGGCTGAGTTTTACTGCTTCCTCAAAGACTCTTCTTTCTCTTCCTATAAAGAGGCCTGACAGCAGGTTTTCTCCTTGGTCTTGGGCTATTACAGTTAAGACATACATCAGGGTAGTATCTTTTAGAGCCGCTGGTAAGAAGTTATTTTCTGCATAATCATAAACCTTCCGGACAGGTGTGTGGTCTTTACCCATTATTTCTTCCATGCCGTAAACGGCTCCCAAGAAGTGAGAGCTGTTTATCATGTGTTGTCCGCCACACCCAACAAAAACATTTTTGCTGTAGTTTGCCATGCCTACAACTTCATGGGGGACTACCTGACCAATAGAGATAATTAAATCATACTCAGAGTTTGCCAATCTCTTATTTACTTCCACATCGATGGAAAAATCAAGCAGCCCGCCTGAAATTTCCTTTACATAAGAGCCTGGCACTTCGCCTATTTTTATAATATCGTTTCTCCAATCATGTACTACGAATCTTTCTTTTGGTATGTCTTTGCCATACATTTTTTCAATTTCTTCATCAGTCATGGGCATGTGAGTGCCAATTGCGGGCATTATATCTACTTCACATGTATCTTTTAACATCTGATAGTACATGGCAGTTATTTTTCCGGCTTTTGAGTGAAACCGGGTAAAATCTGGTGGCAACAGTAATACCTTTTTTAAATCTTTATTAAGATTTGATATGGATTCTTCTAAAACCTTCTTAATCTCCACGTCACTGATGTTATGAGATTTTAAAATTATGTTTTTCATTTTATCACCTCTGGTTGCCGGTTCTCTTGTAATAATCTAGATACTTTTGATATCTACCCTGGTAAATTTCACTTGTGTCTTTATTAGGGGTATATTTTTCGCCATGCCCCGGCTCATATTCTTCAATATCTGTAATTTCACCAAGTGCATTTAATGTCAATGCGGCAGCACCGATGGTGGACATGTGCTGGATACCTGATGTGACTACATCTCGACGGAAGATATCTGCCGCCATTTGCAGCCATAAGGGGGAGTTTTCAATACCGCCTGATATTCGGATTTCTTTTGGCTCACCGGTGATTTTGGTTAATGCTTGGTAGCATTGATAGAGGTTGAATAGTACTCCTTCCAGTACTGCATGGTATAAGTCTCCTATTTCATGATGCCCTCTAATACCCATAAAGGATGCTTCTCTGCTGTCCTGCCAACCCGGGTTTCTCTCTCCATACAAAAAGGGTAAGAATACAGGGGCATTTTGGACATCAACTTTGGCTGCCATTTCGTTTAGCTGATTATAACTAAGGCCACTTCCCTTATGAGCCTTTTTTATAAACCATTCTAAACAATTGCCTGCTCCTGAGGTGGCAGCTCCTGCCAAACGCTTATTGTTTAAGGAATAATAACACCATGTGGAAGTAGTTTCAGGCAGAACCGGTTTGTCATAAGCTAAGCGAAGGGCACCGCTGGTTCCAACGGATAGTGTCATAATACCGGCTTTTAGTGCTCCTGCTCCCACCTGATTTAAGGCTCCATCTGCCCCTCCGATTACCACCGGTATACCCTTTTTCAAGCCTAAATATTCTGCCATACTGTCTTTTAGCGGCGCTGAATATGTAGCTTCTTTTAGTTCACACAGCATGGAAGGGCTTATCCCTGCAAATTTTAATATGTCTTCATCCCATTCCAAAGTGTGTATATTAAACATTCCGGTACCTGAGGCAATTGTCTTTGATTCTACCCTTTCCCCAGTCAGCTGCTCGAAAACGTATTGTAATTGTGATGTGATGTAGCATGCGTTTTTAAATAAATCTGGCTCTTGCTGTTTCAAATGGATGATTTTCCAAAGAGGGTATATGCTGTGGATGGCACAGCCGGTTTTATTATAAACCCAGTTCCACAGCTCTTCATCTTGCCGATATTTGGCTACAGTTGGGGCAGGCCGGGTATCTGCCCAAGTATAGATAGGGGATATGGGTTCTCTTTTTTCATCTAAAAACAATAAGCTGTGCCATATGCCACAAAGGCCTATTGCATCTATTTCATATGTGTTGGATTTTAGCACTTCTTTTATTCCGGTAATCAGCAGGTTTAATACCCCTTTTGCATCCTGGGTGATTACATTGCTGATTTTTTCCCCATAGGGTACACTATGAACTTTTAATAGGCCTTTTTCCTTCGAATATATGGCAACCTTTGAAGAGGATGTACTAGTTTCTAAAGCTAGTATATTCAAGAAACATCGCTCCTTAAAATAATGGAAATGCTAAAACAGCATTTCCATTAGGTTTTTTACCGAGGTTTCCACCATTCTTTCTGTAGCCTCTCTAGTGTATGCCCCCATATGAGGTGTTAGAATAAAGTTGTCAAGGGTCAATAGTTTATGATCTTTCTTTGGTGGTTCCTGAGAAAATACGTCTTGAGCTGCACCAGCAATAATTCCACTCTTTAGCGCATCATAGAGGGCGTCTTCATCTACCAGTTCTCCTCTGGCCGTATTAATTAAGTAAGCTGTTTTTTTCATTTTGCCTAAGGTTTCTTTGTTTATCATTTTATTTGTTTCTTCATTCAGCGGCAGATGAAGTGTCACAAAATCAGCATTTTCTAGTATCTCATTTATACCAGTCATTGTTACATTCATGGATTTTGCCAATTCCTCATCGTCAAAATAAGGGTCATAGGCCAATATTTTCATATTTAATCCATAGGCCATTTTAGCCACTTCACGGCCAATGGCACCAAATCCGATTATTCCAACTGTTTTTCCAAAAAGTTCAGTGCCTAAAGTCCTATCCCAACCGCCCTCTTTCACATCATAAGTGGCTTTTGGTATGCTGCGGGATATGGCGAAAAACAAGCCAATGGTAAGTTCTGCTACGGAACGGTTATTGGTGCCTTCAGCTCTCCTTATTTTTATACCTAGTTCTTCTGCAACTTTTAAATCAATATTGTCTAGGCCAACACCATATTTTGATATGGCTTTGAGTTTCTTGGCATTTCTAAGTACATCTTCATCCATAGGATCTACGCCCACGATAATGCCGTCTATATCCTGACATAGCTCCATCATTTGTTCTTTTGTCAGGGTTTTCCCTGTATTGTTTTCTACTATTTCCAATTGGTATTGACTGAAAATCTCATCAGCTATATGTTTTGCTCTAAAAAATGATTTGGGAGTAATCAATATCTTTTTTTTCATTTGAACCTCCAGTTGATGGTATAGTTAAATATTCCTCATGGTCGAACAGATTAATTTAACCTAGGTATTTTTCCAATGTCTTCCTGACAGCACCTTTGCCTGCTACTAATTCTTCAAACATACTCTCCACTTTTGGTGCTAAGTTGTATTCATAAAGGTCTACTCCAAAGATGCTGCTGTCTGATAGTATGGGCTTTAACGCTTCTGTAAATGGTCCTTTGTCTCCAAGGGATATGTCTTTTACATAGCCCTGCAATTTTTCTAGCATGGGGTCTGGACTTGGTGTAAAAGGCTTACCTTCATCGTCAATTCCCATCAGGTATCTCAACCAGCCTGCAAAGAAAAGGGGTATATACGTAAGTGTTGAAATGTCCCTTTTACCAGTAGCAATGTATGCTTTTAGAGTTTCACCAAAGCGCACCGGGATTTTTTGTGATGTATCACAAGCTATTCTCTGTGGTGTGTCTGGCACAAAGGGGTTGGGGAAGCGATGGTTTATTACTTTTTCTAGGAAGTCCTCAGGTTTGATTATGCCCGGATCAACAACTACCGGTAGCCCTTCTTCATAAGCTGTTTTTTCTATAAAGGTTTTTAAGTGCTTATCTTTCATTTCTTCTGCAATTGAAGTATGGCCTAATAAGCATCCATATACGGCAAGAATTGTGTGCAAGGGGTTTAGACAGGTTCCCACTTTCATCTTTTCTACTTTGTCTACTGTTTCTCTATCTGTAAAGATTACTCCGGCTTTTTCAAGAGGTGGTCTTGAGTTTGGAAAGACATCTTCTATTACTAAGTATTGGGTCTCTTCTGCATTTACGAAGGCGGATACATATGTGTTTTTAGCTGTTTTTACGATTTCTGTGTCTTCTAAGCCATCTTCTTCTAGTATTTTCTTTACCTCTTCCGATGGTCTGGGTGTTATTTTGTCTATCATGGTCCAGGGGAAGGATACCAGCTCTGGATTTGATATGTATTCTGAAAAATCTTCATCCACTAGACCATTTTTTACCCAGGTATCGGCAAAGGTTTTTACGGCATTGTATAGTTTTGTACCATTGTGAGAGCAGTTGTCCATGCTTACTAAGGCTATGGGATATTTGCCTGCTTGATATCTCTTGTAGCATAGGTAGGCCACCAGCCCCATAAGTGTTTTTGGAGGATTGTCGATGCTGGCCAACTCTTCCTTCACTGCTGGATAGTAATCTCCATGGGCATCTGTGAGGGAATATCCTTTTTCTGTTATTGTAAAGCTTACCATTTGTAGTGATGGAGATGTGAATATTTTTGTGAGTTCTTCCACGTTCTTTGACGCTGCTATTGCATGGACTATGCTTGCTACTATTTTTTTGTCGATACTTCCATCTGGTTTCAAAGTTACGATAAGGCTTAGATTGTCATAAGGGGTGTAAACTTTTTCTATGATTTCTTCATCATAGGATTCACATACTATAATTCCTTTGTCAGAAAGGCCATTGTTGAGAAGGTTCTGTTGAAGTACCGCTGGAAATGCTCTGAATAAGTTGCCTGCACCAAAGTGCAGCCATATGGGAGCATTTAGTGTATTTTCCTTTACTTTTTCAATGTCAAATTCAGGCAGTTCATAGCCTTTGTCTTCCCAGAGGCTCTTGTTTTTTAGAACAGCAATTTTTAGTTTCATTCTCATCACCCATATATTTCAGGTATAACCTGAATATTTTAATTTAATATTTTAGTTATCGGTAGGCCCGTCGTTGTTTTCTCTGGGCCTACCATTTTTAGTTACTAATCTTTTTTAAAATAGTTTACTGCATTGTAGTAAGAGATATTTTCGATAAATTTCTTCAACAGTTTCTTATCATCGGGGAATTTGCCTTGTTCCACTTGCTCTCCTACATAGTTGCACAGGATCCGTCTGAAATAATCGTGGCGGGAAAATGATAAAAAGCTTCTTGAGTCCGTGAGCATTCCTACGAAATTCATCAGTAATCCGTGGTCTGCCAGGGTGGTCATTTGGCGAAGCATACCTAGCTCTGTATCATTGAACCACCAACCAGCACCAAACTGAAGCTTGCTCTTTATTCCTTTATCGTTGCCTTGGAAATTACCTATAGCACTTGCCAAGGTGTGGTTATACTCGGGATTTAAGTTGTATAGAATCATTTTGGGCAAAGCATTATTTTGATACATTGCATCAAGCAACCCGTTTAAGGCGCGAGCAAGACCTTTTTGATCTGCAATGGCATCAAAACCGCTGTCTTTTCCCAACAATTTATACATTACAGTATTGTTGTCGCGAATTGCTCCAAAGTGGATCTGCATTACCCAATTCTTTTTGTGATAAATTTCCCCTAAATCTATTAGCAAGCGAGTGACAAACTTTTCCTGTTCTTCATTGGAAATTTCTTCTCCATTTAATGCTTTTTGGAATATGGTCTCAATTTCTTCCTCTGTGGCTTCTCTGTAAAACACTACTTCCAGGGCGTGATCTGAAATGAAAGCTCCTCTTTCATCAAAGTATTCAACCCGAGTTTCTAAACCTTTGACAAAATCAGAATAGTTTTTAATAGATATATTTGTCAGATTTCCCAAGGCATTAACAAATTCTAAAAACTTCTTTTCTCTTATGTTGAAAGCTTCGTCTGGCCTAAAAGAAGGAAGGATTTTAACCTTAAAATCTTTATCTTCCCTTATTTTGTCATGGTATTCTAGAGAATCTAGAGGACTGTCTGTGGTGCAGATAACTTCTACATTAGAGGATTCAATTAATTTTTTAGTGGTGAGTTTCTCCTTTTTAATTACCTCATTGGCTCTGTCATAAATTTCTTTCCAATTGTCTTCACCTAACAATTCGTCTATGCCGAAGTACATTTTTAATTCCAGATGTGTCCAGTGATACAAGGGATTTCCTAAGCAGTGTTCTATGGTTTGGGCCCAAGCTTTGAATTTCTCTTCAGGGCTGGCATTTCCGGTGATCTTTTCTTCAGGTATGCCATTTGCTCTCATTGCCCTCCATTTGTAATGATCGCCGGCCAACCACATTTCTGCTATGTCTGAAAATTGGTGATTTTCTGCAATCAATCTGGCATCTAAATGGGTATGGAAGTCGAAGATGGGAAGGGATTTGGCATAGTTGTGAAATAAAAACTTCGCCGTGTCATTTTGTAACATAAAGTCTTTATTAATAAAAGCCATCTATATCCTCCTTATGTATTTTTTTATGTATTTATATATTTGTCCCTGACTATATGAATTACCTATATGCTAACATATTAGTATACTGACTGTCAATTGCACTACTTGGCATAGATATTGCTCTTATTGCTCTTTATTTTGCTTCACTTCAGAAGTCTCAAAGCTACCGCTGCAGCACCCATTACACCTACTTCTGGACCCAGGGCTGCTTTTACGACTTTTAAATTATCCACATTTGCCTTTAATCCTCTTTCCCTCATTGTGTATATCATTTTGTCATAGAATAAGTCCCACTGGTGGGAAACACCACCGCCAATGGCAATACAATCAGGATTAAAAGAATTTGCCATATTGGCCAGGCCCACCCCCAAATAAAATCCCTCCTGGTCTACTAATTCTTTGGCAAATTCATCCCCTTGTTTGGCTGCAGCAAAAACATGCTCCCCTTTGATGCTGTCTTCGTCGCCTGCAATATCTCTTATAATAGTCTTTTTACCACTTCTAATACCTTCTCGGGCAAATCTCGCCAAGGCTGTTCCTGAAGCATATGCTTCCCAACAGCCAATATTGCCACATCCGCACCGGGGTCCCCCAAAGTTTATTGTGGTATGGCCGATCTCTACTGCATTGCCATTGGCACCTTTAAGGAGCTTGCCATCTATAACTACACCGCCGCCAATGCCGGTACTTATGGTAATGTACATGAAGTTTTTGATACCTCTTCCGGAACCGTAAAAGTATTCCCCCAAAGCTGCGGCATTTGCATCATTTTCAAGGGCCAGAGGTACCTTAAATTCCTTGTGAAGTACATCCCTCAAAGGTATTTTAATCCATCCCGGCAAGTTAGGGGAATTCTTTATTAAACCCCTTTCTGAATCTAATGGCCCTGGTGCTCCTACTCCTATGGCGAGAATATCTTCTTTGCTGATATCTGACATTTTTATTGCATCATAGACGCTCTTTTTCATGCGGCTTATCACTGCCTCTGGCCCTTCATTAGCCAATGTTGGCAAAGTGATTTTCTTTATTATTTCTCCCTCTGCATCCATTACACATGTAGCTATTTTTGTTCCCCCTAAGTCTAAACCGATGACAAATTTGGCCATAAAAATCCCTCACTAAAAAAGTTTTTTTAAATTTATTCTACTAATAATCTCATAGCATTCTTTCATATAATCTTTTAATTTTCTACTATTTATATTATACTTGTACATAATCAACATTATGGGAGGTCAGTCAATGCCATTAGTAACAACAAAAGAGATATTTAAAAAGGCATATGAAGGTAAGTATGCCATAGGAGCTTTCAACGTAAACAATATGGAAATTATTCAGGGTATCGTAGAAGCAGCAGTAGAGGAGAGGTCTCCACTTATATTGCAGGTATCTGCAGGTGCCAGAAAATATGCAAAACCAATTTATTTAAAGAAATTGGTAGAGGCCGCGGTAGAAGATGCAGATATCCCCATTGTCCTTCACTTAGACCATGGCGAGAGCTTTGAAATATGTAAAGCCTGTATTGATGACGGTTTTACCTCCGTTATGATTGACGGTTCAAAATATCCCTTCGAAGAAAATGTTGAACTTACCAAAAGGGTAGTTGATTATGCCCATGAGCGGGGTGTTGTAGTAGAGGCTGAGCTGGGCCGTCTAGCAGGTATTGAAGATGCCATAAAAGTATCTGAAAAGGATGCCATTTTTACAGATCCTGAAGAAGCAGTGGAATTTGTAGAGAGAACCGGCGTTGATTCTTTGGCCATTGCCATTGGAACAAGCCACGGAGCTTACAAGTTCAAAGGTGATCCAAAACTTGACTTTGAGCGCTTGGAAAAGATAACTAAAATGCTGCCCGGTTTTCCCTTGGTGCTACACGGGGCCTCCTCAGTTCCCGAGGAATATGTAGAGCTGTGTAACAAATACGGCGGCCAAATTCCCGGGGCCAAAGGCGTTCCTGAAGATATGCTTAGAAAGGCAGCCACAATGGGAATTTGTAAAATTAATATTGATACAGATTTGCGCCTTGCCATGACAGCTTCAGTGAGAAAATACTTGACTGAAAATCCATCTGAATTCGATCCGCGAAAATATTTAGGCCCTGCCCGAGAGGCTATAAAAGAAATGGTAAAACACAAAATGCGTAACGTACTGGGCTCCAGCGGCAAGGCATGAGACTGGGAAAAGATAATAATATAATGGAAGGCTCGTATATATAAAAATACGAGCCTTTTTTAATGTAAAAACTATAACTTTATCGTTTAAATAACTCCCTTATTGCTAAAAATTTTGGCTGGAACATCCATAAACTAAAGTGTCTGTTTTTGAAGTATATTGTCGAAAGGATTTATCACATTTTTATAGAATGATTATACAATATATGGTAAGCTTGTAAATTTGAGGAGGATGAATTTTGAAAAAATTCGTTGCAATTATCCTGGTAGTAGTATTCTTTGTTGCTGCTTTTTTTCTTCTTAAAAATTTTTTTACCTCTACTTTGGCCAAAACAGATATGGAAAAAATAGAGGAGGAAATAATGGAGGAGCAAATAGTTGATTTGCCACCTGAGAGACATGTTTACGAAATTAAAGCAAGCTATGATGGCATTAACAAGATTGATGCTCAGATGAACTTGACTTACGTAAATAACACCGAAAATACACAAAGTGAACTTTATTTTCATCTTTACCCAAATATGTTTTCCAGCTCAAAGCGCCTTCCCTTTTTTAGGGAAGATTTACATAAAGTCTTTCCCCAGGGCTTTAGTTTAGGCGGCATAGAGATAAAACAAATAAAGCAGGACGGTAAAGATATTACTTGGTCTATGATAGACGAAGATCAAATCCTTCATGTTCCCTTAGAAACGCCTGTAAATAAAGGAGAAGTATCAAATATTTACATCCAATTTCAGCTTACGGTTCCAAGAGCCCGATTTCGCTTCGGATACCTGACTTTTGGCAAGGATAAGATAACCTTATCTCTAGGCAATTGGTATCCTATCTTAGCTATATGTAAAGATGGCCAGTGGAGCCTTGATAAGCATCAGGCTGTAGGTGACTGCACTTACAGCGATATTTCCGATTACACGGTGAGCTTCACAGTTCCCAAAGGTTTTACTGTTGCAGCCTCAGGTGTCTTAAAAGAAAGTTACTCAAGGGAAGATAGTTCAGTATATGTGTACTCCATTGACAAAATCCGGGAATTTGCCGCTGCCATCAGCAACAATTATCAAATGGCCAGTGAAGAGATAGATGGAATAAAGGTCATCTCTTATTTTCACCCTGAAGATAAGCGAGGAGGTTTTATGGCCTTAAATGTGGCTAAATATGCCCTGGGAATTTTTAACGAGGCCTTTGGGAAATACCCCTACCCAGAACTTAGAATTGCTGAGGCCAACTATTATCCTGGAGGCATGGA
>JAMNZY010000215.1 GCA_023622055.1 Bacillota bacterium | reverse complement strand
ATAAGCAATACTTCTATTACCATTATCGAATATGATGGTCAAAAAGAACTGGCAGAGAGCGATGCCTTTATAGTAACTGTAAACAACACTTATCACTTATAAGGTTTTGTTCGATAGATCACAGCTTGACTACGGGGGCTCCTACTCCCTGATTTCTTTATATGATTTTTTAAAATACAAAATAAATACTAGCGCTGCAAGAAACCTACTTATAGAATTAATGTATTCCTTTGCTAGATGTTCTAAAACGTAGTATAATCCGTATTTTCCGCCATATGATAACCCTAGCCAACATGCAATGGCACATAATAAAAAGAAGTCTTTCTTTTTCTTTATAAATAAATACACAAAATATATCGTTGCGGGAATGAAGATTATCAGACGGCCAAAATCCATATACATCCCCCACTAATTGTAACTATTACATAATATAAAAAATGTCCTTTCTTTGTTTTCAATGTGATTTACGTTTGTAAGCTTAAAGTACCTGCTGAACTTCTTGAACTTCAGGTATTTCTTGTTTAAGGGTTTCTTCGATGCCATTTTTCAGAGTCATTGTTGCAAATGGGCATCCGCCACAGGCACCGGTAAGTCTCACTTTAACTATACCGTTAGCTTCATCTACATCTACTAATTCAACGTCGCCACCGTCAGCTTGCAAAGCTGGGCGGATTTTATCTAAAGCAGCTTTAACCTTTTCTTTCAAAAAATACAACTCCCTTCAATAACTTTCATATTTAAAATCACCCTCATTATAACAGATAAATTTTTGATATTCAATCAGAAAAAGAAAAACTTCTGATTTATTTTACGATTATTTTAGGCTCATATATCTTCGTCTAGTGAGAAGCGGGACCAAGGTGGCCGTTTTTCTGGCAAGGCAGAAAACTCCACTTCTTTTCTCAATGTGGGATGTTCAAAGGAAATTTTATAAGACCACAGGGCAATTTCATTGAATTTATCGTTGAAACCATATCGTTGGTCGCCTACAATTGGATTGCCGATTGTGGAAAACTGGACTCGTATCTGGTGCGGTCTTCCTGTATGAAGGTTTATTTTTACCAAACTGTACGGGTGAGCATAGCTTATTACTTCGTAGTTTAAAACTGCTTCTTTAGCCCCTTTTACCCCTTTTTTCACTGCTACGACCTTATTGGTATTTTTATTTTTTAATAGATAGTGAATCAATGTGGCCTTTTCCTTGGGAGGCAAGCCTCGAACCACTGCCAAATAAGTCTTTTTAAGTTTATTTCGTCTTATCTGATCTGATAATCTGGACGCTGCCTTGGAAGTCTTGGCGAAAACCATGACCCCTCCCACTGGCCTGTCCAAACGGTGTACTAAACCGAGATAGACATTGCCAGGCTTATTATGGCGCACTTTTAAATCTTCTTTTAAAATGCTGAGCAGATCAGGATCACCAGTTTTATCGCCTTGGGACAAAAGGTTGGGCGGTTTTGTCACAACCAGCAGATGATTGTCTTCATATAAAACTGTTATGGTTTTCATAGGCATCTCCTTGTATTTTTTATGACCTTTTACCTTGATTTTACCATTTGCAAGGGAAAAATCCAAATCTAAAAAGGATTTCGCAATTATTTAACTGGCGGAAGGTATAAAATTGTTGATTTTGCAGGAATTATAGATTTAACACCGAAATAACTACAAAGAACGAAATGTGTTTTTGAAAGATTTTCGGTGAAAAATGGAGATGGAAAAGTAATTAGTGAACCTTAACAGGAGGACTACGATGAAAGCTGTAATTTTTGCAGGTGGTAAAATCGAGAACTATGATAAGATAAAAAAATATTTAGAAGGAAGCAGCCTGATTATATGTGCCGATAGCGGCATAGAACACGCTTTTAACATGGGAATTATACCGGATTTGCTAGTAGGAGACATGGATTCCATAAGCCCTGCTGCTTTAGAAAAGGCCAAAAAACTAGGCATAGAAATGCAAAACGTTCCTTCAGAAAAAGATTTCACAGATACCCAATTAGCCCTGGATACTGCCCTTGCACGAGGTGCAAGAGAAGCCGTGCTTTTGGGAGGTCTTGGGGACAGACCTGACCACGGCCTGGCAAATATTTTTTTAATGGTCAGTTTTAAAAAGCGAGGGCTGGAGTTTAAACTTGCAGGTGAAAATTGGGAGATGTTTTTAATAGATAAGGAAACAGAAATAAGGGGTAAAGAGGGAGATATTCTATCCCTTATACCCATAAGCCCTGAAGTGAAAGGTGTAGAGACTGAAGGTTTGTACTATCCTTTGAAAGGGGAGACCCTTTTCATGGGACCTGCCCGTGGAATTAGCAATGTTTTTTTAGGAAATACAGCCAAAGTTTTAGTAAAGCAGGGATTACTGTTGGCGGTGAAATGGTCACATGAGTAAACATAGAAGGGAGGGCACTATGATAAAAGCAAGAGTAGTGGAATTAGATTTTATTCGGGCAGTAGCCATGCTCATGGTGGTCTTGCTTCACGTTTCAGCAGCTTATGTAGCGTACAGCCCAGTAAATAGCAAGGTCTTTTACTTGGGCCTTGTACTTAATCAATGGTCTCGGATTTGCCTGCCTTTATTTGTTTTTGTATCAGGCTTTGGCCTTTTCTACAGATATGGTGAAAAAAGTCAACTTAACCTGAAAGATTTTTATTTAAGGAGATTTTATACGGTATTTATGCCATATCTGGTATGGAGTTTTATATACATGATTTTAAGAGATATATTTAATCCCTCTTTTAATTTTATAGGCCTGTCCTTTAAAGAAGCTCTTTTGTCGTATGTAAATTGGACTTTTAGAGAAAATATACATACCCCCATATGGTTTGTTATGATGATTGTACAAATTTATGCTGTGTTTCCCTTTCTAATAAATCCCATAGCAGGAATAAGAAAACCCATCAAAGCCATAGTATACAACTTAATTTTTTTTCTAGCTCTAATCATTTATTTCCGGTATTTCATGACTATGAGCGGAATATACATAATCGATTTCTTGCAAAAGTATTACTATGTAAACCTTATTGGCTGGTATTTTTATTTTATACTGGGAGGCATAGTCGCTCAAAACTGGGGAAAGCTTAAAGAAATTAGAGTAAAACAATTCCCTATAACATTGGTATATATCATTACTACCTTGCCCGTCATACTGGAGGCTTACATGGGATTTTTGACATACGGTCAGGAACATCTAGGTGTATATACTTCTACTAGGCCCACAGTCTTGATTAATTCAATGGCGGCCATTCCTTTTTTATTTTTCCTTGCTCAAAA
>JAMNZY010000235.1 GCA_023622055.1 Bacillota bacterium | reverse complement strand
AGATTTCGACACTTTTTTTAAAAAACCTCTTTGAGTTTGAAAAATAGTTATTGAATTAAAATATAAAAACAGACGAAAAATATCAGTATGAGGTGATAAAATGAAAGTGAAAGGCATTGTGGCATTTATCATAGCCATGTTTATTTTTTCAACTTGTGCCAATGCTGCTCCTCCCTGTTCATGTGAAGAAGAACGATACCTCAAATTGCAATACCCCCCTATGCAGGGTCAAGATGTACGGGAAATACAGATTCAACTGTATAAGCTGGGTTATTTTACAAATTCCATAAATGGAATTTATGACAAGGCCACTGCAGATGCCGTCATGGAATTTCAAAGACGTGAAGGCCTGCCTATAGACGGCGTTTTCGGCCCCAAAACCTTTCGTAAACTGGCTGAACTTTACCAGCAGCCAGTAGCACGTATAGATGCGGAACAACCTAAAGGAGAAGTCAGTTTAGTTATTTTGACTCTTGACAGAGAACTTGTAGTTTTAGATGACGGCAAACCTTTTAAACGCTATCCTGTAGCAGTTGGAAAATTTAACACACCTACTCCCATAGGCCTTTTTACCATCACAGAAAAAGATGCCTGGGGTGAAGGTTTCGGTTCTCGTTGGATGAGATTAAGTGTTCCATGGGGTATTTATGGAATCCACGGTACCAACAAGCCGTGGAGCATAGGTGCCTTCGAATCAGGGGGATGTATCCGCATGCACAATGCCCATGTGGAGCAAGTTTACGAATGGGTAAAAATCGGCACAAAAGTATTTATTGTAGGAGGAGTAGATGGCCCTTTTACCTTCGGTTTAAATCCTTTAACCCAAGGCTCTAAGGGCTCAGATGTGCTGGAAGTCCAAAAGCGCCTATCGGGATATGGCTTTTACGATGGGCCTCTTGATGGTATTTATGAATACAAAACAAGACAAGCAGTCATAGAATTTCAAAAATCCCGCGGTCTAAACCCTTCAGGCAATGTGGATGTTTCCACATACGAAGCACTGGGCATTATCTTATTTGAATAAACTCAAATATATCAGTGGGTTTTTCTATTAGTAAATCGGCACCGCTTTCCAAAAGTTCATCAGCAGTCCTAAAACCCCAAAGGACTCCTACGGCAAACATTCCGGCAGCTTTTGCAGTGGTCATATCGGTGCCTGAATCACCAAAATATAAAAACTCCTTTGGAGGTATGTCTAAAATTTCAGCTATCTCAAAAGCTCCTGCAGGGTCCGGCTTTCTTGGAACCCCCTGCCGCTGGCCAAAGACAACATCAAATTTCCAATGGGGCAATAGCTTTTCTACAACTAATTGTGTAAATCTGTGAGGCTTGTTAGACAGCACCGCTAACTTGAATTTTAGATTTGTCAACTTGTCCAGCAGTTCCGGAATGCCTTCATAAGGTTTTGTAGTATCTGCCCACCTCTTCTCATATTCCATATTCATCAATTTGTAGCAGTGATTAATATATGATTCTTCCCGCTTCTCTGGTGGAAGAGTTCTCATTACCAGGTTATACATTCCATTTCCTACGAAATATTTATAATCCTCAACTGGATGGAATGGCAATCCTTCACTTTTAAGGACCTGATTCATTGAATCAGCCAAATCTTGAAGAGAATCCAGCAGCGTTCCGTCAAGATCAAAAATAGCCCCTCTGTATTTCAAAAAATATGCTCCTTTCTATTCAAACTTCCATCGCTCTTTAAGCTCATCTTATTAAACTATATTGTACTTTTAGTCTTTTTTCAAGGTTTGCCCCACTCCTACTCTTGTTTTCCAAAAGGTATTTTTAAATTGACAGGAATAACTTAGTTATGTTATCATTAATTTGCGAATAATTATTTAATACAGTGATATGATAGCTTGGCTTGTGGGTCATAAAGCCCACAGTTTTTTATATTCACTGGGGTCTTTGTCTCCCCGCAATATACAATGGGGGTATTTTAATGAAGGCTAAGAATACCAGCCAGAGGGTTAAAGAAATAAACAAAGTCCTTTGGATAATTCTCGCGCTCAATTTGGGAGTCTCAATAATGAAACTTGTGGTGGGGTATTCAATTTCTTCCAACAGCATGGTGGCAGATGGCTTTCACTCTTTCTCTGATTGCAGCTCAAATATCGTTGGTTTAATAGGAACAGCTTTGGCTGCAAAACCTGCCGATGAGTGCCATCCTTATGGTCACAAAAAATTCGAAACTTTTACTTCCGTGGTAATTTCACTGATGCTGTTTATAGTGAGCATAAATATTATTAAGAGCAGTATATCTAAGTTAATTAATCCTGTTGCCCCTGAAGTCGACATATACAGCTTTGTGGTAATGATTATTACAATAGCCATAAATATTTTTGTGATAATTTATGAGACAAAACAAGGCGAAAAATTACGCAGTGATATCTTGATTGCAGATGCTATACATACAAAAACAGATGTATATGTTTCATTGTCAGTTATATTGAGTTTAATCGCTGTTAAATTAGGTTATCCCGTCCTTGACCCAATAATTTCATTTATCATTTCAATTGTAATTGTAAAAGCAGGTGTGGAAATTCTGATAAACTCCAGCAAGGTCTTATGTGATGCCGCAGTTATAGATCCTCAAGATGTGATAGATTTGGTCACTAAAATTGATGGTGTCTTAGATTGCCACCGGGTCCGCTCTAGGGGAAGTGAAGACGATTATTCTCTAAACTTGCACATTGTGGTAGATCCTTCCATGCCTGTAAGTCAGTCCCACAGACTGCATCATGAAATTGAAGAAGAGATTAGAAAGCATTTCAGCGGTGTCCATTATATAGACATTCATATAGAACCGTTGAAGGACTAGCACTATCTGTCCCCATC
>JAMNZY010000132.1 GCA_023622055.1 Bacillota bacterium | reverse complement strand
AAAACCGGAAGAGCAGAAAAGGCCACGCCTATGCCCATGCTGGACGAAAACACTACTGCAGAAACTCCGTCGAGAATTGATTTTACAAAAAGTATGCTGTGGTCTCCTTCCAGACCACTTTGTATAGAGCCTATGACTGCCATTGCTCCCACACAGTATATAAGGCTTGCGGAAACAAAAGCCCGGGTAAAGTCGCCGCCTTCCCCGGAAAATCTCGCCTCAAGTTTTTTGCCAAAGTCGTTGAGCCTATCTTCAATTTTTAATACTTCACCTATTATGCCTCCTATGACCATGCTGAGGGTGACTATCAACATATTTTCTGTGGTTATGGCCATGGAAAGGCCTATGAGCATAACTGTCAGGCTGAGCCCATGCATTACCGTGTTCTTGATATTTTCACTGAACCGGTCCTTTAATGAGTTGCCAAGGAGTGTCCCCATTATAATAGTTACTGCATTTACAATTGTCCCAAGCAAAGCCCTCTCTCCTCAATATGTATTTGCTCTATTTTATCACCACCCCTGTCTAAGGGTCAAGGTTGTGAAGGGGTATGTTTCACGTGAAACATTTTATTTCACAATAGCTTCCAAGATCCGTTCCAGTTCATCGCCAGAGTAAAATTCAATTTCAATTTTACCCCGCTTTTCATTCCCTTTAATTTTTACCCTAGTTCCAAGGGCCCGCTGCAGTTTCTCTGTAATGTCAATAATCACAGGGTTTATTTCCTTTGGCTTTTCATTGGCCATTTTGCTTTTTTCTTTAGAAATCTTTTTAACTATTTGTTCAGTTTGCCTTACAGATAAGTCTTCTTCACATATCCTCTTTGCCAGTTTAATCCTCATACTTTTATCTTGAATGGACAAGAGGGCCCTGGCATGGCCTGCTGTTAACTTGTCTTCTGTTACCAGGTCTTGAATTTCCTTGTCCAGATTTAGCAATCTCACAGTGTTGGCGATTTGAGACCTGCTCTTGCCCACCCGCTTTGACAGTTCTTCCTGGGTAAGGCCAAAGTCGTTCATCAAACTCTTGTAAGCCATAGCTTCTTCCATGGGATTTAAATCTTCCCGCTGTAAGTTTTCAATGAGGGCTATCTCCATTACTTCAGCATCGGATAGTTCCTTAACTATTGCAGGAATTCTCTCTATGCCGGCTTTAGCTGCAGCCCTCCACCGGCGCTCTCCTGCCACCAATTCATATACACTGCCTTTTTTTCTTAAGATAACCGGCTGCAGCACTCCATGCTGTTTCATGGATGCTGCCAGCTCGTCCAGTTTTGACTCATCAAAATCCTTTCTAGGCTGTTTATCATTGGCCACTATTTTCTTTATATCAATTTCTTGAACATTTTCTTCATGTTTGTCCAAAACGGGGATCAATGCTTCAAGGCCCCTGCCAAGACCTCTTTTACTCAATGCCCAAAACCTCCTTTGCTAAATCCATATATACTTCGGCGCCCCTTGACTTGGGATCATAATTGATTATGGGCTTGCCGTGACTGGGAGCCTCACCAAGGCGGACATTTCTGGGAATAATAGTGCTGTAAACTTTATTTCTAAAATACTTTTTCACTTCATCTACCACCTGAATTGCCAAGTTAGTCCTGGCATCAAACATGGTCAAGAGGACACCTTCCACTTCTAAATTTTTATTTAAATGTTTCTGAACTAAATTTATGGTATTCATGAGTTGGCCAAGACCTTCCAATGCGTAGTACTCACACTGAATTGGCACAAGGACAGTGTCTGCTGCAGTGAGAGCATTTAATGTCAAAAGGCCTAAAGACGGAGGACAGTCGATTATTATAAAATCGTATTCCTCTTTAACATCTTCAATGGCGTTCTTTAATTTGTATTCTCTTGAAATAGCAGGCACCAGCTCTATTTCAGCTCCGGCCAGCTGGATATTTGACGGCAGCAGGTACAGATTCTTATAGGCTGTTTTTACAATATTGTCTTTAATTGGCTCTTCGTTTATCAATACGTTGTATATGGTCTTAGGGTTGTTCATCTTATCAACACCGATGCCGCTGGTGCTGTTGCCTTGGGGGTCAATGTCAACAAGTAAGACTTTTTGATCCAATACTCCCAAACATGCTGCCAAGTTAACAGAAGTAGTAGTTTTCCCTACTCCTCCTTTTTGGTTAGCAATAGCGATAACTCTTGCCATAAATCACGAAACAATCAGCGTTACTTGCGCTTTTTGTTTCCTGACCTCCCTTCAAAACTGTTGTAAGTATCTATTATAACTTTCTTTTTTTATTGGGTTTTTCCTTCTTTTTTTACATTTTTCTAAAGGCAATTTTCTGGGCAAAAAAAAAGGCTCATTACCTTTTTGGTAGCTGAACCTGTAGTTCTATAAATTCACCTTTATCTATTTCCTTATATTCAGCTTGCACTCCCGTTTCTTTTATGGTCTTGACCAGTTTCCGCACAGAATTTACAAAAATCCTAACATCCTTTATGGCAATTTTAAAGGATTTACTCTTTTCATTTTTCTTGTCCTTGTTTATATTTTCAATGGTCCTTTCAATGAGCTCTTCTGTCTGCCTGACACTAAGTTTCTTCTCGACTACTTCTTTTAAAACTTTCATTTGAAGCTCTTTATCAGGCAATTTTAAAAGGGAACGGGCGTGACGTTCTGATAGTTTTTCCTGGGAAATGATATTTATTATTTCAGGTGGGAGTTTTAGTATCCTCATCTTGTTGGCAATGGTAGACTGGCTTTTCCCTAACTTCATTGCCAATTGTTCCTGAGTTACTCCACACTCTTGAATAAGCTGCCGATATCCTTCTGCTTCTTCAATGAAGTTTAAATCTTCCCTTTGAATGTTCTCTATAAGGGCCATTATGGCAGT
>JAMNZY010000210.1 GCA_023622055.1 Bacillota bacterium | reverse complement strand
GTAGATATGCTCCCTGAAATTGCCTATGATGTTATTTACACTGCAAGAGGCTCCCTTTTAGAAGAGCTTAAGCAAAAGAAAATCAAGAGTAGGCCAGGTTTAAGATTAAAAGAAGTTACTCCCACTGGGATTGTAGTTGAGGATATAGAAGGAAATGCTGAAAAAATAGATGCGGACACTGTAATATTAGCTACCGGCCTTAAAGCTGATGATAGTCTTTACCATAGCTTGCAAGACAAAGTTGAGGAAGTATACAAAATAGGTGATTGTGTGAGGCCGCGCAAATTCATAGATGCAGTGCACGAAGCCTATGCCATAGCAAAGATAATTTAGCTGCCAGGCAGCTTTATTAACTTATTCAACCTTTGCACGAAGGCCCTTCCCAGCGCCCCTATTCTAAGGGGTGTTTTTATTTTGAAAAGAAGTTCCCATGATTTGTTTAAATCTGGAAGATTTCTGATATAATGAAAAAAGAAGCTGTTTTTTACAGGTGATAATATGAAAAGAAATTTAAAGGTTATAGAAACGAAGATACAAAGGCTGAAATCATATGCTGAAAAAAATGAAAATATAGTGGCCGTCTATATTTTCGGCTCTTACGGTACAAAGCATCAGCATTTTAGTAGCGATATGGATTTTGCGGTATTGTTTAAGGAAAGTGTCACGCTATTCGAAGAGCTTGAGATAGAATCGGATATAAGCCAGATATTTGAGCGGGATGACATAGATCTTGTGAACCTGAACAAGGCAGCTATTGATATAAGTCATCAGGTACTGTATACCGGCGATTTACTTTTTTGTAGAGATGAAATTTTGCTTGCTGATTTTAAAGAAAAGGTATTTAACATTTACGGTGACTACGGAATAGTGCTTAAGAAATTTTATGATGATTATCAGGAAGGATTGAGGGAAGAATATGGCGGAAATTGACAAAAGACGGGTGATGGAAAAGATTAGGATTATTCAAGAATGTCTAAACAAATTGCGCACTCTGTCCCAACTATCCGTGGATGAATTTACTTCTGATTTTAAAAATTTCGATTCAGCAAAGTACAACCTGCAAATTGCCATTGAAGCAATGATAGACATTGGAAATCATATTATATCTCGAAAAGGGCTAGGAACTCCAAAGACCTATCGTGATACCTTTGAAGCTTTGCATAAAGGGAATATTATACCTAAAGAAGATTTAGCAACCTATAAATTGATGGCCAGGTTCAGAAATAGGATTGTGCATTTTTATGACGAAGTAGATGATAGGGAAGTATATAAGATACTTCAAAATAGATTTTAGTTCTTTTATAGAACATGTAAGTAAACTATTGTCAGGCACTTAACTTATTCAAAAAGAGCACCCGGTAAATATGGTGCTCTTTAGTCATTAAAGAGAATTTAATTTGAGTTGTAGGGCAAGAGGCCGGATAGTATGGATGTGCGCACAATTATACCTAAAAGCTTATTTTCATCATTTACTACAACTATGGGATACCTTGATTTTGTAGCATTTTCAAGAAGGTTTTCGATATATTCATCTTCTGTGGTCTTATAGTAATCATGCCGCAACAAGGCTTTTAGTGAAGACTGTTTGTTCTTTATTGCTTCTACGCAGTCATCTATAGTTACAATACCTTCAAGTTGCATGTTTTCTCCCACTACAAAAACACTTGAAATATGATTTGTCTGCATTTCTCTTATAGCAACCCTCACACCGTCTTTTATAGATACCAGTGCATTAGGTCTTTTCATGATATTTTTGGCTTTAATTACTTTTGTTCTATCAATGCTCTTAACAAAGTCTTCTATATATTCATTTGAGGGGTTATTTAGTATTTCTTCAGGGGTTCCCTGTTGTACAATTTTCCCATCTTTCATAACTGCCACTCTATCGCCCAGTTTAAATGCTTCATTTATGTCATGGGTAATAAAAATTATGGTCTTTTTTAGTTTCGATTGAATTTCCAAAAGCTCAATCTGCATATCTCGGCGGATAAGCGGGTCTAAAGCACTGAAGGGTTCATCCATAAGCAGTATATCCGGATTGTTGGCAAGGGCTCGGGCAAGGCCCACCCTTTGCTGCATTCCGCCACTGAGCTCAGTGGGCATTTTATCTTCCCAGCCTTTAAGCCCCACACTTTCTAGAGCTTCAAGGGCGATTTGCTTTCTTTTGTCTTTATTGATATTCCTAATTTCAAGGCCATATTCTACATTGCCAAGCACTGTCCTATGTGTAAACAGACCAAAGTTTTGAAATACCATGGCAACTTTGTTTTGCCTAAATTCCCGTAGTTGTTGCCTGTCGTACTTAACTATATCTTCACCATCTATTAAAATTTCACCTGCAGTTGGCCTATTTAAAAGATTAAGACATCTAATAAGTGTGGATTTTCCGCTGCCGGAAAGCCCCATTATTACAAAGAACTCACCTTCGTCAACTGTAAATGAAGCGTTGTTTACACCGACAGTTTGACCTGTTGTTTTTAATATTTTTTCTTTTGTCCAGCCCTCTTTTAATCTTTTAAGAGCAAGTTTTGGCTTTGAACCAAATATTTTATATAAGTTTTTAACTTCTATTTTTTTTGACATTATGCAATTCTCTCCCAAGGATTTTATACATGTTCATATTTTTTGGAAATCATTTGAGTAAGCCTGTCGATAATAATGGCAAGAAAGACTATACTAATGCCTGAGTTAAAGCCCATGGCAATATCAGTTCTGTTTATGGCTATTATGACATTTTCACCAAGACCTTTTGCCCCGATCATCGAAGAAGTGACCACCATAGACATTGCCAACATCGTTGTCTGGTTTATACCTGCCATAATAGTGGGCATTGCTTGAGGCAGCTCAACCTTTACTAGCGCCTGCCATCTAGATGAGCCAAAGGCATAAGCGGCTTCTCTCATTTCTTTAGGCACCCTTTGTATAGCCAAACTAGTTAATCTTATACAGGGTGGAGTAGAATAAACTATAGTTGCAAATACTGCAGGCACAGTCCCTAAACCAAAGAAAATCATGGCAGGAATCAGGTAGACAAAGCTTGGCATTGTCTGCATGCCGTCAAGCAGCGGCTTCAAAAGGGCCTCCAGCTTTTGATTATATGCCGAAAATATACCTATAGGTATTCCAATGATTATGCTCAGTATTACTGATGTTATTACAATGGCCAAGGTGAAAATCATATCCTCCCAAAGACCTATCAAGCCTATTAACATAATCATCATGGCATATCCAAGGCCTGATTGGAAACTTTTCAACTTCCAACCCAGTAAGAAAATCAGCAAAATGAACAAGAACCACGGTATAAACGACAAACCATCTTGTATGTTAAATACAATCCATTTTATAACATCTGTCAGAGCATCGAAAAATCCTTGAAAGTTTAATATAAGCCAATCGACCAGTGCTTCTATATACATTCCTGGATCAAATTTTATTAATTCAGGAAAACTGTGCTTCTTTAACTTTACTTGCAATGTCTTCTGGCAGCCACTGTGTCCACAAATCTTCATATTCTTGTAAAAACCATTTTGCAGCTTCGTCAGCGTCTGCATCGTTCTCCTGCATGTAAGCCAACATTTTGTTAGTAAGCTCCGAGCTTGTTTCATAGTTCTTTAAAAATTCCACTACTTCTGGAGCTTTTTCAGCAAGGTCTTTATTTACGGCTACAGTGACTTTAACACCCGGGAATTCGCAAGCATATCCATCTTTCCATTTGGCCTCATCATACGGCTCATCTTCAAGTAAAGTCATATCATATTTACCCATAATCCATGTGGGTTCCCAATAGTATCCTACCCAAGGCTCACCTTTTTGAACGGCCGATACTATTGAAGTGCTCAATGCCGTATCAGAGCCAGGATTGAAGTAATCATAATGTTCATCTAGGCCGTATGTTTCAAACTTGGTGCGAAGCACTTCATCAGCAAACCAGTTAGGAGGAGAACCATAAATTCTTCCCTGATTGGGATTATCGGGATCTTTAAATATTTCCCAATATTCGGGCAAATCTTTAACTGACTTTAAATTCGGAGCAATTGGGTCAAGCCCTCTTTCGGCATCTCCTTTTATCACATATGTTGGCACGTAAAGCCCTTGAGCATTGTCGTCAAAGTTTACGGATAGTTCTAAGATGTCACCGCTTTTGATACCAGTATCATATACTTCTTTAAAATTGTCGGTCCAGGCTTCCATATAAATATCGATGTCTCCTTGAATTAACCCTTGCAAGGTTATGGATGATGAACCTGTTATCACATCAGTTTTATAACCGTATCCATTTTCAAGTATAAAGCCTGCTATAGAGTTGTGAATTCTTATACTGTCCCAACCGGCATCAGCGAAAACTAATAAATCACTGGTTTCAGATGTATTATTCCCCGATGAGCAAGCAGTTATAAGGAAAATAACACCGATAGCTAGCACTACGAAGCTCAACTTTAGACTTTTTGAAAAAAAGATAACGAACCACTCCTTTTATAAAAATTAAAGTTCTATGTATCCTAAAAAAACACATAGAACTTAGTTTAATAATATTATAACGCAAAAGAAACATTATAGCAAATTAGTTGGCACAAAATTAGAATCATGGGGCTTTCGCCCATTTGCTTTCCAAAAGACAAAGCTCCTTCTCATTTTCATCTACTATGCAATGCCCACATGTTATTTCATCGCCTTGTTTTATGATTTGTGCAAGAGCTTTTATGGTTTTGCCGTAGGTGGTCTCTTTTTTGTAGGTCACTTTAAGGTTTGCCAAAGTGTAGTTTAAGACAATGTCAAGGGGTACTGTCTCAATGGCCCAGGCGGCATATTTTACGTTGTTTACGTGTCTGTTGGTATCAATATCGCTGTATCTTACATTAAATATTTTTTCTGTATCAACAGAAGAAGGTGGTGCTATATCTTCAATTTCTAAAGAATTGTCAGCGCCAACTTTATATATTTCGTACATCTCTTCCGGGATTTTCATAGGGCGCTTTTTTGCAGTGTTTACAAAGAGCCACTGGGAATTGGCACTTACCAGTTTTTCACCTTTTTGGCTTAAAATTTCAAACCAGCGATAGGCATAAAACTTGTAAAACGAGTGGGGAGCAGTCCTGACTATTACTCTTTCACCAAATACCGGGTACTTGTAAATATCTATATCCCACTTATATAGCATCCAGGCCAAATTTCGCTCCCGAAGATAGTCTATGCCTACTCCAAGTTTTTCACTTTGACAAGTTGCCACATCATCAAAGTAGTTCATCAAACTGGTAATAAGGGCTCTTTTTTTATAGTCTATTTCGTAATAATGAATGCGGTATTCCTGTTCAAATAAATTGGGCTGCAAAGTCAGCACCTCCCCCAAAAATTACAAATTTCACAATTTCAATACTATCACAAAATCAGCTTAAAGTCACATTTATTTACAATAAAACCAGGGATTGACATAACCGGCCATTTCCGGTTATGATAAAAAAGAAACAATATATTTTGGAGGTCTTCCAATGAAAAAGAAGATAATTGTATTTTCAGCTGTTGTATTGGCTTTGGTTTTCTTAATTTCCACAGTTGCCTCTGGTGCTGCAGTAACTAAAGATATCAAGGCTTACTATAGGAATATTAAGATAAAGGTCAATGGCAAAGTAATCGATGTAGGGGATACTGAGCCTTTTATTTACAATAACCGCACTTATGTTCCCATTAGACTTGTCAGTGAAGCCCTTGATAAGGTGGTAGAATGGGACAACAATCAGAGCATGGTAATCATAAATGATAAATCTCCCTCTGAAATATCCCAACAGTTGGCGGCAAAGGACCAACAAATACAGAATCTAACATATCAAAACTCTTTCTTGCAAGGCAAGATTATTGAACTGCAAAAGAAAATAGAGGAACTGGAAAAAGAAGCTGAAAATAAAAAGAAAAATTCTGCTGATTACCTGGAGGACTATCTATATGACGAGTATTCAAAGTGGAAAGGTATTAAATTTGATTTTAATGTAAAGGAATCTAAAGGTAACTTTACCGTTACAATAAAGTTTGACAGAAGTGACTATAAATCAGAGTGGAATAAATTGAGTGAAAAGACAATTACAAAATGGATTGAAGATATATATGATTTCGTAGAAGATGAATTTCCCGATGCAGGCTTCAAAGGCACCATATATGACACTGACGAAAGGGAAGATTTGGTGGAATTTGAAGAGTCTAAAGGGAAAATCAAAATGAGATTTTATGACTATGACTCAAAAAGTGACTTTGAGGATTTGGAAGATGATCTAAATTACTACTTTGGCTCAGGACTTAGCACATACCATAAGAACTTTGGCAATTTAAAGGCTGATATACAAGTAGATGAATACGACTACGATGATGAAATTTACATAACCATAATAGTTAATACTTCCAAGTATGGTGATGAGTGGGATGATGTGAAGGATACCGCAGCTGCCGATGAGTGGCTTTATGACATCATGGAATACGCCTACGATGAACTAGATGAAGACTATGCAATATATGGCCATGTGGAAGACAGCAAAGGCAAGACCCAGGCCACCTTTCAGTGCAGTTTTTCTGGCCGAATGACTATAAACTGGAAGTAAATAGCGATAGCGGCTGACTTTTAGAGTTAGCCGCTTTAAAGTTGCCATTGAGATACTTTGGAGGCCTAATATGGTTGATAACAAAGGTATTTCTCTGGTAATAGTCTTGTTCATATCGTCCATTATTTTATTAGTGGGCACAAGTATGTTAAACATATTTACAAATGAGTATATAATGGTATATAATGCAAGGGATTATACTGCTGCCTACTATCTTGCTGAAGGGGGCGTTCAAAAGGGCCTTTCGATTCTAAAAGAACAGCCAGGTTTCAGAGGAGAGACCCCTTGGCAATCCATGGGCGAAGGGCAGTATAAAATCAGAGTATCCCAAGATGGGCCAACTGATAATGTTATAATTACTTCCACCGGCAGGGTGAAAGAGGCTGAGGTTTTATTAAGGGTAAGAGCTCATGTGCATGTAGAAACAAATGAAGAATCAGAACCCGATGTGCCCGAAACCAGTGTGCAAATACAGGTCTTGTCTTGGGAATATGAAGGTCCCATTTAACCGGCTTTATTTTAAGGAAGTTTTAAAATTGCGTAAATTTAAATCAGGTATTGCATAATTATGCAATTGAGTGTATAATTATAGGCAAATTAACTACCGAGGAGGATGAAAATGAAAAAATTGGGAAAAGCACTGATTTATGCATTGTGTTTAACTTTAATATTAAGTATCGTTGCTGGGTGCGGAAAAACTGAGCAGCCTAGTGAAAGCTCAAATGGCAGCCAGCAGTCTGAAGGAGAAAAAGAGGTTTGGGTTGTAGGGACATCTCCTGACTATCCGCCCTTTGAATTTGTAGATGAAAAAGGCAACTATGCAGGTTTTGATATCGACCTTATTCATGAAGTGGGCAATCGCCTGGGAGTAGAGGTTAAAATTGAAGCTTTAGAATTTGAGAGTCTCATAGCATCTTTAAAACAAGGGAAAATTGACGCCATTATTTCTTGTATGAGTCCCAATGAGGAAAGACTAAAAGAAGCAGACTTTACAAAGGCTTACTATAATACAAAACATGGAATTTTAGTAAAACCCGAAAGCGATGTGGACATAAAAGAACTTGAAGATGTTTTCGAATATGAATTCGGTGTTCAAACTGGAACCACCATGGCTGCCTGGGCCAAGAGCAAGATTGACGAAGGAGTAGTTAAGGAATCCCAGGTTAAATACTATACTGATGCCAACGCAGGAGCACTTGATGTGAAAAACGGCAGACTTGGTGCATTTATAGTGGATTCACCTGTGGCTTATGAAAAGGCTAAAGAACTGGATTTAGAAGTAGCAGTAGAGACAGTGCTGGAAAATGACGAAAATCCCGGTATTGTGTTGCCAAAAGGTTCTACCGAAATGCTGGAAAAACTCAACAAAATCATCGATGATATGATGGCTGATGGAACTATACAGCAGCTAGAGGAAAAATGGCTTAAGCAATAATAGGAGGTCTTTTGATGAAAACAGAGATATTATTTATGAAACAAGAAGATGTAATTGAAGCTGGAATTTTGGATATGAAAAAAGTCCTGGAAATGGTGGAAAAAGCCTTTTATTTGGAAGGCCAAGGAGAAATTATAAATCCTCCGAAGACCGTTTTCGGTATACCCATAGGCCAATCACCCCAGTCCCATTTCTTTTCAATGCCGGTTTATATAGGTGGCGATGTAAACAGGCCTGGCATTAAGTGGGCAGCAGAGTCTATGGCCAATGCAAAGACCGGAAATTTGCCAATGGGAATAGATTTGATAATCTTAAGTGATCCTGTGACGGTGCAGCCGGTGGCCATTATGGACGGCATGGTAATCACTGCCATGAGGACTGCTGCTGCAGCAGGGGTTGCCGCCAAATACCTTGCTCCTAAAGGTGCCAAAGTGGCAGGCTTTGTGGGGGCAGGAGTAATTGGCCGGACCATGATTATGGCACTAAAGGAAGTAATCCCCACTTTAGAAGAGATAAGGCTATGTGATTTATACATTGAAAAAGCAGAGAAACTGGCTGCTGAGTTTGAAGGAATAATTAAGGTGATTCCTACAAATAATTTGGAAGAGGCCTTAATGGGTGCCGATGTAGTTGCCACAATGACCACCAGTAAAAAGCCCTTTGTGAAAGCAGAGTGGATAAAAGACGGAGCAATGGTCATACAAATGAGCTCTTGTGAAGTTGAAACAGGTGTAGTTAAAAAAGCTGACAAAGTGGTAGTTGACAGTTGGGATCAAATGAAGGAAAATACTCTTTCCGTTATAACCCAAGCTGTTGAAAACGGCGATTTAGACGAAAAAGATATTTGGACTTTAAACCAAGTAGTATGTGGTAAAAAGCCTGGCCGGGAAAATGATGAAGAGATAACAATGTTTAGCTCCCGAGGCATGGGCTGTTTAGATATAATAATCGGTGACTATCTATATAAAGAGGCCCAAAAGAAAGGCCTCGGTCAAAAGCTTGTATTATGGGATGAGGCAAAATGGGTATAAATTTAAGTGCTAATAAAGTATTAGCCAGTATTCCCTACCTCCTTGAGGGGGTAGGGATAACCCTTAAAATAACGGCATTGGCACTTTTGCTGGGAACTTTGCTGGGCATAGTACTAGCAATAATCAGAGTTTACGGCAGTGGTGTTTTCCGTCAGTTTGCCATAGTTTACAGCCGTCTGATTAGAAGTTTGCCACTGCTTGTTATTTTATTTATGCTGTACTTTCTTGGTTCTGAAATCATAGACATACCGGCTTTTTGGGCTATAATTTTGGCACTGGCCCTTCATACTGCCGCATATCAATCAGAGATATTTCGCGGTGCAATCCAATCTATAAGTAAAGGTCAGATGGAGGCAGCCTTGGCATTGGGCATGAGCAAATACCAAGGCATTTTTTCCGTTATTCTGCCCCAAGCTTTAAGACGTGCCATTCCCTATTGGGCAAATGAAGCTACCATAGTATTAAAAGATTCCTCTTTGGCTTATGCCTTGGGGGTTACTGAGCTAATGCGCCGAGGTGAATATGTAAGTGCCCGCACATCTCAGCCTTTGCTCACATATATAGTAGTTGGCCTTATATATTTGATACTGACTTATGCTTTTACTAAGAGTATGGCTCGGGTTGAATCTAAAGTTAGAATTCCGGGTCTAGAAAGGTGAAATCCAATGGCAAAACCTATTTTACGCGTTGAAAATGTATACAAAAAATTTAAAGATACAGAGGTTCTTAAAGGTTTGTCACTGACGGTGTATGAAGGGGAAGTTGTGGTTATAATCGGGCCAAGCGGAACCGGCAAGAGCACCCTCCTTCGCTGCATCAATAGGCTCACAGAGCCGGATTCTGGGGATATTTACTTAGAAGAGCAGAAAATAGAGCCTGGCAAATCAAACCTCAGTTACATCCGTCAGCAAATAGGCATGGTTTTTCAGGACTTTAATCTGTTTAATCATCTGACAGCCTTGCAAAATGTGGCCGTTGGCCCTATTAAAGTAAAGAAAATGGAAAAGAATAAAGCCATGGAGCTTGCCATGAAAGAGTTGGAAAGGGTAGGCATGGCAGAAAAGGCTGGAAATTATCCTGCAGAGCTTTCTGGCGGACAAAAGCAGCGGGTAGCTATTGCAAGAGCTTTAGCCATGGACCCGAAGATCATGCTCTTTGATGAACCCACTTCTGCCCTGGATCCTGAGCTAATTGGTGAAGTATTGGAAGTTATGAAGGACTTGGCCAATGCAGGTATGACTATGATGGTAGTAAGCCACGAAATGGGCTTTGCCAGAGAAGCAGCTGACCGGATTGTGTTTTTAGAAGATGGGGTAGTTGCAGAAATGGGAAGTCCTGAAAAGATATTTAACAATCCGGAAAAAGAACGGACTCGGGAATTTATCAGCAAAATAGCCCGGCTAAATAATGGTTGCAAGGACCAGGAGGTCTTATAAATGGTGGAGCACATAGAATATTTTATTTCCATTTGGCCGGAGCTTTTCAAGGGTTTAGTGGTGTCCTTGCAGCTTTCGGCGGGAGCCCTGCTGCTAGGCCTTGTCATTGGCCTTCCCATGGCATTAATGAGAACTTACGGCAAGGGCATTGTTAAAGCTCTAGCCGTTGCATATATTGAGCTAATTAGAGGCACCCCCATGATTGTGCAGCTGTTTTTGATATACTATGGCCTTCCTGATTTAGGAATACTTTTAGACAGGATACCGGCTGCCATTGTAGCTCTTGGAATAAACAGCAGTGCCTATCAGGCTGAGTACTTTAGAGGCGCCATATTATCCATTGATGAAGGTCAGGGTATGGCTGCCCAAGCCCTTGGCATGACAAAACAGCAGGCCATTTTATATATTATATTGCCTCAAGCACTGAGACTGGTAATACCTCCTTGGTCAAATGAAGTTATTTATATGGTAAAATACACTTCAGTGGCCTTTTTAATTGCAGTGCCGGAACTTATGGCAAGAGGCAAGATGATCATAAGTGAGACCTTTAAACCTTTGGAAACTCTTTTTTGGGTAGGGGTCATCTACATCGTTGTTTTGTCAATAATCGCCAAGATTGTGGACTTAATCGAAAGGAAACTGGCTATTCCAGGATTTCAAATGATCAGGGAAGATTAAAACCTGCTCTTTTATAATAATTCTTTGTGGATTTCTTGGACTACAAACCTGCCATCGGCTTCCATAAAGTCTAAAATCAAATCCAACTGCCTGTCCACCAACTTGTTGCTGTTTGACACACATGCCATGCCTATTACTGCATGGCGCTTTACATTTTGTTTGTCCACTTCTGCTATGGAAACATTGTATCGGTTTTTTATTCGCTCTATAATGCTCTTTATTATCTGCCTTTTTTCTTTAAGGGAGAAAATATCCCCTAAGTAAAGCTCAACTGTCATAAGTCCTACTACCATGAAAATCACCTGCCATTTCAAGCATTAAAGTTTCTACCCTAAAAATCTTCATAAATCTTATATAAACAACAAAATACAGCTAACTGTACTTTGTTGTTTATATAAACATTATATGCTAATATAGTGTTGAAAAAAAGGTTTGCAGTAAATGGAGGTAAGATATTTGGATAAACAAGCGAGAAAAATCTCAGCAGAAGCCATGGCCCAGATGATTGCCATGCAACAGGATGAAATTACAGACCATGCAACGTACAAGGCCATTGCCAAGAGAATCAAAGATACCCATAACAAGAGAGTTCTTGAGAGAATTGCCGCAGAAGAGAAAAAGCACTATGAAATGTTGAAAAAATACACAAATCGCACTCTAAAGCCTGAATCTCTGAAAGTATGGTGGCGCACACTGATGGCAAGCCTCTTGGGATTTACTTTCACCATTAAACTGATGGAAAGTAGTGAGGCCATAGCCCAGCACAATTACAGCGATCTTATTAAAGAGGTACCTGAAGCTAAGGAAATAGTGGCAGAGGAAGAAGAACATGAGCATGCACTTATAAATATGCTTGAAGAAGAAAGACTCCAGTACGTAGGTTCAATGGTTTTAGGCCTAAACGATGCTTTGGTGGAACTTACTGGAACCCTCGCAGGTCTGACTCTAGCCCTTCAAAACACAAGAATAATTGCTCTTTCAGGACTTATTACGGGAATTTCAGCCACTCTTTCAATGGCTTCCAGTGAATTTTTATCGGCAAAGAGTGAAGGCCGCACAGATGCGCTAAAATCAAGTTTTTATACAGGTATTGCTTACCTTGTAACTGTCGTTTTGCTGATAATGCCGTACCTGCTGTTTTCCCCAGAAAAGTATATGTTGGCCCTTGTGACAATGCTGATTACCGTTGTTGCAATTATTGCCGCATTTAATTACTATATAGCAGTGGCCAAAGATTTGCCATTTAAGCGAAGATTTCTTGAGATGGCAGTAATTAGTTTAAGCGTTGCCGCCCTTTCCTTTGTAGTGGGTCTTATAGTAAAAAATGCCTTAGGTGTAGATATTTAATGGAGCCTTATTGCTGTTGACAAAAGGATAAATCTTATGCTATACTTTTAAATAGTCATCGGACCGGAGGGGTGTCCGAGCGGTTTAAGGAGCTGGTCTTGAAAACCAGTGACTCGAAAGAGCCGTGGGTTCGAATCCCACCCCCTCCGCCAGAAAACATATGACGATTTACGCGGAGAGATGGCCGAGTAGGTCGAAGGCGGTCGCCTGCTAAGCGATTATACGGACCAAAATCCGTATCGAGGGTTCGAATCCCTCTCTCTCCGCCATTTAACATGCGCCTGTAGCTCAACTGGATAGAGCGTCTGACTACGGATCAGAAGGTTGTGGGTTCGATTCCTGCCAGGCGCGCCATTTCTTTCCTGCGCCCGTAGCTCAGCAGGACAGAGCAGCGGTTTCCTAAACCGCGTGCCGGGGGTTCGAGTCCTCCCGGGCGCACCATTGGTTCTTGGAAAATTTTATAAGGATTGTAATTGAGAATGTCCACACTCTACAAGCAAAGAGATGATTTGTTTTTCATGAAGCTTGCCCTTCAAGAAGCAAAAAGGGCTGCAGAAGTTGATGAAGTGCCAATTGGAGCAGTTATAGTAAAAGATGATGAAATCATATCGAAAGCTTATAATCTCAGAGAAACACTACAAGATGCAACAGCCCACGCAGAACTTTTGGCAATAAGAAAGGCTTGTGAGGTATTAGGCACTTGGCGATTAAATGGTTGCAGTTTATATGTGACTTTAGAGCCTTGTCCCATGTGTGCTGGAGCCATTATCCTTTCAAGAGTGGATAGAGTGGTCTTTGGTGCAAAAGACCCAAAAGGCGGTGCATGTGGAAGCATTGTAAACCTCCCTGCTGATAAAAGATTTAACCACCGCCCAGAAGTGGTGGAAGGTGTGATGGCTGACGAGTGTGGTGAAATATTGACAAAGTTTTTTCAGGCCAAACGGGCCGAAAAAAAACCGGCATCCGAGTAGTCTGGAGAGATGGCCGAGAGGTTGAAGGCGCTCGCCTCGAAAGCGAGTGGGCGGCAACCCCGTCCCGTGAGTTCGAATCTCACTCTCTCCGCCATTTAAAAGAGTCGGATGCTAACATATAATCAATATTTACAAGTGATACTGACACGGAGAGATGGCTGAGCTGGTCGAAGGCGCGCGACTGGAAATCGCGTAACCGTGTTAAAACGCGGTTCGAGGGTTCGAATCCCTCTCTCTCCGCCATTAAGAAAATAATATTCCATTATTATATAGCCAAGATCACTGTAAAGTGGTCTTTTTTATTTGCTTAATTTCCTTAATTTACACGTGTTGTCTTATATTTGTTTCTTGATTTAGGGTATCAAATATAGTAAAATATTATAGACACTCACAAAGTTGTTAAAAGGTTTGCCGTGCTAGATGGGGAGGTAGCGGTGCCCTGAACCCACAATCCGCTATAGTGGGGTTGAATTCCCTCTAGAGGTCCTCTCCCTGTGGGGTCTGGCTTTGACAAGTGGTGAGGATGGTCGGGTCCTGCGCAATGGAACCTTTCGAACCCCGTCAGGTCCGGGAGGAAGCAGCGGTAAGAAAGCCATTCCATGTGCCGCAGGGTAGCCTGGCCGGAGCTAACTGTCATTGTAACGCTCGGAGGGATGGATCGACGGAGGGTGCACGGCATAAAATTTTAGCCGCCGACAAAATCGGCGGCTTTTTAAAATATAAGTGTTACCATATTTAGGAGAGATTTTTATGTCATATGTGGCCCTTTATCGAAAATACCGTCCCCAAAACTTTGATGATATTGTAGGTCAAGATGCCATTGTGACTACATTAAAGAATCAATTATCAACTGGCAAAATAGGGCATGCCTACCTGTTTTGCGGCATGAGGGGAACAGGGAAGACCAGCACAGCCAGAGTATTTGCCAAAGCTCTCAACTGTGAAAAAGGTCCCACTCCGAATCCCTGTAATGTATGTAAATCCTGCAGAGCCATAAGCAGTGGCAGCATGATAGATGTTATTGAAATGGACGCTGCTTCAAACAGAGGCATCGACGATATTCGAGACCTTAGGGAAAAGGTAAACTTTGCGCCATCTGAGGGCCGATATAAAGTTTATATTATAGATGAAGTACATATGCTAACTACTGAGGCCTTTAATGCCCTTTTAAAGACCCTTGAAGAACCTCCTGCATACGTGGTTTTTATCCTGGCTACCACTGAACCTAACAAACTGCCTCAGACAATACTATCGAGATGTATGAGATTTGACTTTACCAGGATTAGCACGGCCCAAATGGTAAGTAGGCTAAGAGAAGTAGTGGCGGATACAGGCATTGAAACAGAGGATAAGGCATTGGTGCTAATCGCCCAAAGTTCCCAAGGCTCAGTCAGGGATGCTTTAAGTCTGCTGGACAAGGCGATTGCATACGGTGATAAAAAATTGAGTTATGATGATATCCTGACATTGCTGGGGGCTGTAAGTCATGAGGTTTTCTACGATATTTCTGAGGCCGTTTTGAAAAGTAGCAGTGCCGCTGTCCTGGAGATACTAGACCAGGTGGTAAAACAGGGCAAGGATTTATTTAGATTTATGGATGATTTGCTGGAACATTTCAGAAATTTATTGATAGTCCGCATTAATGCTGATAGGAACCTCATTGATGTTATAGATGAAGATTATAAAAGACTTCAGCAGCTGGCACAAAGATATACGGAAGAAAAGCTGTTGTCAATTATAGGCATACTAAAAGATGCTGCAAATGATGTAAAGTGGTCTTCACAGCCTAAAATAGTAGTAGAAACAGCTTTAGTGAAATTAACTCTTGTTGATCTGTGGCAGCGAGAGGAAGGCTATATTGCCAGAATACAGCACTTGGAAGAGCAGGTGGCGGCCCTGCAAAAAAAGCTGGAAAACATGAAACAAGGTAAACTAGATGAGCCTTTTCAAGGAGAAAACCTGCCGCCAAAACCGGTAGATAGTCAAAAAAAGACTTTAGTCGATAACAAAGATGTGCCGGAAAAAGAGAACCAATCTGAAAAACCAAAAGCAGACACCACTGACTCTGATACTGGTATCATTGGCCTGCTGCAAAAAGACTGGCCAAAGGTGCTGGAGAGACTTAGCAGCCAACGCAAAATGACCCTTCTTTCCACACTAAAAGCTGGAAAGGTAGTTCCAGCTAAAGTTGAAGGGAGAAAACTGTTCCTATTAAATCACGGCGACGCAGTGTATGAAGAAATAATACTTGGAGAAAAGCATACAATAGAAGAGATTATTAAAGAAATTTCCAATGTGGACATAACCGTCAAAGGATTTGTCAGCAAAGAGAGTTTTTTCCCCCTTGAAGCAGAGGCCCAAGATACTGATAAGTCTACAGAAAAGGGTGAACAGGTTTCTGATGAGGAATTTGGTCAAAAAGTTATAGAGCTTTTTGGCAAAGATAATGTTATATTTATAGATGAATAATATTAGGGAGGCGGAACTAATGAGAAACATGGGAAATATGAATAAACTGATGAAACAAGTCCAAAAGATGCAGCAAGACATGATGAAACTTCAAGAGGAGCTAAAAGAAAAGACAGTGGAAGCCACTGCCGGTGGCGGAGTAGTTAAAGTAATAGCCAGCGGGAAGAAACAGCTTGTAGGTATTGAAATCGACCCGGAAGTAGTAGACCCAGATGATGTGGAAATGCTGCAGGATTTAATACTGGCAGCTGCCAATGAAGCTCTGCAGAAAGCTGAAGATATGGTAGCCGAGGAAATGGGTAAGCTCACCGGCGGCCTTAATATGCCAGGTCTTTTTTAAGGCAGCTGAGACTTGATGGCTTATTATGCAAAACCGCTGGAACGACTCATTGAAGAACTTTCTCGACTGCCGGGAATAGGGCCGAAAACAGCCCAGAGACTGGCCTTTTACATTTTAAAAATGCCAGAAGACAGGGTAGCAAGTTTGTCAGAGGCTATCATGCAGGCTAAAGAATCTATAAAATATTGCTCTATTTGCGGCAATTTTACCGATGTAAATCCCTGCAGCATTTGCAGCGCTGACTATCGAGATAAGCATGTGATTATGGTGGTAGAAGAGCCAAAAGATATAGTTGCCATAGAAAAGACTCGTGATTACAAAGGGCTTTACCACGTCCTCCACGGTGCCATATCTCCTCTTGAAGGCATAGGGCCTGATGATATTAAGATAAAAGAGCTGCTGGCAAGAATAACACCGGAAGTAAAAGAAGTAATTTTGGCCACAAATCCAAATGTGGAAGGGGAAGCAACGGCCATGTACTTGGCCAAGTTGCTGAAGCCTTTAGACGTAAAGGTTACACGCATAGCTCACGGCATCCCCATGGGCGGAGACTTGGAGTATGCCGATGAAGTAACACTCACCAAGGCCCTAGAAGGCCGAAGAGAAATATAGAGTAAAAATGTAGTTGTTGTATGATTCAAATAAAGTCCACTCATGATAATAAAGTTTGTTCAAAAAATCCCGTAGTCTAAGCAGGAAATATCCTGAACGGCTGCGGGATTTGAATTTTTACAAGTAAAGGGGTTGAAAAGGTCAAGGTGTAAAGAATAAGGCTTTACGTATCTTTTTATTGTATCGTGAGACCAGTGTAACCATACTTGCTTGAAAAGTTTATTGAAAAGATATCTAATGCAATTAATAATAACAAATATTCAATTAACTGCTTATGGCCTGCGGATAATGTTAAGATCACAGATGGTGATAGAATGGGCATCATAATCGACCAGCCCATCTTTTTTCATTTTATTGAGTTCACGGGAAAGAGAAGTCCTTTGAATCCCTAACCTTTCGGCTAATTCCTTCTTTGTCATATTA